>NZ_JAYGHD010000115.1:0-8778 GCF_034932245.1 Nostoc sp. UHCC 0251 | reverse complement strand
TGCCAAATTGTTCAGGCTAGTTGCCACATCGGGGTGTTCATCCCCCAGCAGACGTTTTCTTATGGACAAAGCTTCGATGTACAAAGGTTCGGCTTCGCTATACCTTCCCTGTGAATCGTAGAGGAATGCCAAATTGTTCAGGCTAGTTGCCACATCGGGGTGTTCATCCCCCAGCAGACGTTTTCTTATGGACAAAGCTTCGATGTACAAAGGTTCGGCTTCGCTATACCTTCCCTGTGAATCGTAGAGGAATGCCAAATTGTTCAGGCTAGTTGCCACATCGGGGTGTTCATCCCCCAGCAGACGTTTTCTTATGGACAAAGCTTCGATGTACAAAGGTTCGGCTTCGCTATACCTTCCCTGTGAATCGTAGAGGAATGCCAAATTGTTCAGGCTAGTTGCCACATCGAGGTGTTCATCCCCAAAACGTTTTCTAACAACTGATAAACTTTGTTCACGCCAAGTTAAAGCTTGCTCGTAGACCCCTTGACCTTGGTAAAATATACCCAAGCCGACAAAAGGCCAGATTAAATCATCATCTCTTAACCAAGCTTGGTAAACTGTAGCAGTTCCGGCAAGGTGAGGGATGGCAAAAGTCGCTTGAGCAATTTCTATCAATGTGGGTGTCTCAGAAATATCTTTTGCTATGGCTACCATTGCTTGACAAAAGCCGCGCTTGAGTTCATCCGCTTCTGCTAACTCTTCTAATTTCTGTCGTAATAATTCCTGAATGCGTTCGTGAACTTGGTAGGTGTCATCTGCCAATTCTTGCAGCAGATAACGCTCAACTAAAATAGTACAGTTAGCTTTGAGGTCAAATTCCAAATGGCTAGCACGTGCTGCTGATTCTAGCAAAGACCAGGGGATAGGAGCCAAAGCAAATAAACTCACCAAACAAGCCAATTTTTGTGCTTCTGATTCCAAGCTTTGCCAATTCAAGTCAAAAGCTGCTGCTACACCAGACTCGCCTGCTGATGCTTGCTTCTGTAGCCGTGCCAGGATGTCTGCTAACATAATTCTCTCCCTGGCTTACGGCAGATAGCCGCTATTTGGTAAAGTCCAATGGGTATATAATCCACATGTTCACAAAGTATTTTTGCTTTATCTGGCTCCTGTTTAACTAAATCTTCTTCCAATAGTTTTGCTAATAATTCTAAAGCTGCATCTGCTGACAATTTACCTAACGGCAGTGATGGATATGTTAACCCTGTGTTTTGACGAGTAGTAATTAACACCTTAAACCGAGAACCTTTAGGTGGTAGATAGAGTTGAATTTGCTTCCAGTCTTTGACATCATCAAATATCAATAAAACTTTACCAGCTTGCCAATTCTTCCAACAATAAGCAACTTGACCTGCTAGGCTTAATCCATCCGGTGGATTGAAGTTAGGTAAATTCACAACTCCAAACTCTACTAACTGGGTTCCCAAATCAATACCTTGGGGATTTAACCAACAACACCCGCCAGAATAATCTTCCAAATATTGCCACGAGTATTGAATAGCTAACTCTGTTTTACCCACGCCACCTTGTCCAGTCACATCGCTAATTACCACAACATCATTTGCTTGCAATAGCTGATGCAATTGTTCTATTTGCTCATCCCTGCCAACAAACTTACGAGCTTGACTCTGTGGGATATTATGCGGGATATCAAACGGATTGAAATGAGATTTTTCAATATCTCCATCCCAACTGCGGGAATAAAAATAAGTCGGCAGTTGTTTTTTATCTAAACTGGTAAATCGCTGCTTAACTGCCTCAGTAACTTCCCTCATATTCGGGGGAAAAGTCCCATTAGCTGCGGCAAAAGCCTCCCGCACAGCTTGAGAAAAGTATCCTGTTTTATTTTCCGAATTTACCTTAGCTTGCTCTCCTTCTCGCGTAGCCAGTAAGACAAATTGTTGACTATCTTGCTTTGGCTGTCCACTCAGAAAAGCTTTGCCACCTAAATTAGTTGGTCTTCCCTTCGACTCTAAAACATAATTGGCACAGGCATCAATAATACAAATATGATTCCGAATCTGAAATTTATCGGAACCCAACAAAACTAATAAAGAATTTAAATCTAAATTCTGCCAATTCTGTTTATTTGCATCAGCACAAAGCAACCGACGCTCTCGTTCTGAGGTAATCAAACCATGTCCCGCCCAAAAAATGTAGAGTAAATCCCCCGACTTTGGGGATAAAAAGTTAGTCACAATGTCGGAGATATTTTGCTCTGTTGCTAACTCTACAGTTAACCCACATTCCCCAATTAACTGATGATTTTCTTCCAGTGCTGACAAACATAACCGGATATTCTCTTTCGGTACACCGTGCATATGCAGCCAATGAGCAAATTTCAGCGCGTCATCGGCTGGCCCTCCACCTGGCACGTTCCAAGCAGTTTCGTGGTACTTTTCAATACCTACAATTAACCCAAATGTGCGATCGGGTTTAGCCATCAACTGCATGATGACTTAGCCTCTCACGTTATGGGAAAAATGACCTAACCCCCCAGCCCCCTTCCCTACAAGGGAATGGGGAGCCAAACTCCCCTCTGGGCTTCGGAGAGGGGTTGGGGGAGAGGTTCTTCTACGATTACTGAATTGGCTTTCTAGATACCGTAAAAAGTAAACCATTATGGCAACCTCGAAATAATCGCCTCCCAGGTTTTAGCATTTGTCCAATAAGCACCGTGGGAACGGGGAAACGGTTGTCTACTATCCACTTGCACATCCTGCACGCGATCAGGGAAAATTCTATTACCCACGTAACTGAGAAAATCCCGTAAATCGTAGATATTCAACCATTGCGGGAAATGCTCTGGCAATAACTGCCCATATTCTAAGCTGTAGAGGGCGTTAATCTCATATAAAAATGGTGCTTGGGAACCAACTGTTACCAATAATTCCACCTGAGACAACTGCTGCTGCACTAGCAAATCTACACAAGCGATACCTCCCAAACTATGGGCGATTAAAACCACTGGCGGTTCTGCTTGGGCAATTTGTTCTTGGATAAACGCCCTGATTTTTTCACCCCGCGTCTGATACAACAAAATATCACCAGGCATAGGGGAAATTTTATCAGTTAACTCAAGGCGGTTTCCTCTGACATAATTTGTTCCGCCGTGCTGTGCTAGTGCAACAAATGGCTTTAATAACCAGCCACCTAATCCTAATTCCGCCTCTCCCAAAGCCAGAGTCAGCAATTCCACAACTTCATCGCGCAATTGGGCATCGGTGAGTATGGGGGGAAATTTTTCTTGCAGTTCGCTAATAAACATTGCTTGAGCCACAACTGCTCTAGCTATTAGTGCATAATATTCACTCAAATCAGATTCGGAAACAGTGAGCAATGCCTGATGATACGGTTCACTCTGGATAACCGCCTCTCGTGCTGGCTCAAATACCTCTGCAATTCCCGCCTCTTGCAACTTAGCTTCCAGTTGAGATCCCGGAGTGAGACTGGCTACACGAGATTGTAAAACATCCCCTGGTTCTTCCCCAAAGGGATTTCCTGACTCAATAGGTTTCAAAGACAACAGCCGTAATTCATACAGAGGATCGCGGTATAATTTCCCCCACAATACAATATCTGCGTCTTCTTCTCCTTGAAATAAAGCCAGTGTCGCATTCTCCAAGGGTACTGATGCGCGATTATCATTGAACTTTGCACCTAATGCACCCCAAAGGCAGGGAGAAACTTTGATGTCAGGACGTTGGGCGTGAATTTTTTGCTCAATTATCTGAAAGGTTTCGTTGTATTCTCGTTCCCTAATGCCTGTGCCATGTACAAATATTACAGTGGTCATTGTGATAAGGCGGGCTACGCCTATGCAAAGCTTTCCTCTGTATTATTCCTTACTACTTTACGCGGTATGCAACTTTCTCTCAAACCTAACCCCCAACCCCTTCCCTACAAGGGAAGGGGAGCAAAACTTAAAGCCTCTCTCCGCTTGCCTAACGGCAGGCTAACGCCAACGGGGAGAGGTTTGGAGAGGGGTTTGAAGAATAAGTCGCACATCGCGTTACTTTCTCTGACACAAGTTGACTTCATTCACTTGGTTTATTAAATACTTCTAAAATCTGTCGGCAAATTTGTTTGAGCTTTTCCTCGATTTCATCAGAAGGCGAAGATGCGCCGACAACACTCCAGTTTTCTACCGTAGAAAGTCGCCACGCTTCACCGCGATGATCGAATCCAGCTACCTCCACACCGATCGCACGCCGGGAATTATTGATGGGATCTTGATAAAATCGGATTTGAATTAAAATACTACGACTTCGCCAAGATTTGCTGATACCAGGAAAGTGAAAGCCAATATCTATAGAATCTGGATCGACTAACTCCCTGGTTTCCGGGTCATTTTTCCAGGGTTTGAGATCAGATTTGGCATCAGGAAACTCGAATTTGAACAAATTAACCACCGTAGCAATGTTGCTGGCGAGTTCAAGGTTCGTTGCCTGTTCAGCTGCGTTCACTAAAAAACACTCCTATATTGTGTCGGCATCTGGGGAAATGTGAAGACAGAAAAATCGCCAGAAGGCTGATCATATTGGTGTTTCAGCTTATCAAGACCTTTGAGATTTCGCAACTCTAAATCATATTTTCCTAACAATCCTGGTTGCTAACAGATGCCAAAAATCGTTTCTTGTTGGGACTGGCTAACACCTATTAAGTAATCATACTTAAAAAATCCTTAAAAGCAGATGAAACTCTGCCGTTTGGAAAAAATATCAAGATTTTCTGCAAAATCCTTGGCTGACAAGAACGATTGACTGCGCTAGCGATCTAAAATGACACTGTGAATCGGTAAACCAAAAGCAATTAAGTTCAATATATGGTGCGTCAACGCTCGATTTTTTCATTTTTACTAGTACTATTGGCCACATTCCTGATTAGTTGTGGTAGCCCTGATGTTGCGATCGCACCTCCGACTTACACAGCAGTACAACTTGAAAAAATTCAGGCTTATGTTCCTGAAATTCAGGCTGTGCGCGATCGCTCAGAAGAATTGACAACCCTGATTAAAAAAGGTGATTGGATCAATGTACGTAACTTTATACATGGCCCAATAACGGAAGCAAAGCTGAATCTGACTTATGTAACTCCCAACCTTCTACCCAAAGACCAACCCACAGCACGTCAAATAACCCGAGATTTTTTTAAAGACCTGGTTAAACTCGATAAAGCTACTAGTGCTGGCAATCCTCTAGTTGCTTTGAATCAATCCCAAGCTGCTTTTGCAGACATTGACAAATTCCTCGATCTGCTTCCTAAAACCAGCAGTAAAGCAGAGGCAAGTTAAGCGCAAGCTAAGATGAACTGAGGGGAATGAGGAGGATGAGGGAGAGTAAAAATTACTCCCCCTGTTCCCTCATCTCCCGAATCTCCCCATGTTCGCCTCAAACAGCAATGAGTCATGTAGTTATTATCGGTTGTGGTGTAGTTGGGGCTGCGATCGCCTATGAACTTAGTCAAGTAAAAGGGCTAAAAATTACAGTTTGCGATCGCCAACCACCAGCACAAGCTTCTACGGGTGCTGCACTTGGCGTTTTGATGGGCGTAATCAGCCAAAAAATCAAAGGCAAAGCTTGGCAGATGCGGCAAACTAGCATCCAACGCTATGAAACTTTGATTCCTGAACTAGAAGCTTTAACAGGTCGTAAAATCCCCTTTAATCGCCAGGGAATTCTCAGTCTTGGTTTGGAAGAAGAGAATTTAGCAGTATGGGAAAAACTGGTAGAAGTTCGCCACTCTCAAGGCTGGCATTTAGAAATATGGGACACGGCTAAACTCAAAAATATCTGTCCTCAAGTTAATCACGAAAAAATTACTGGTGCTGTTTATTCTCCCCAAGATCGCCAGATCGATCCAATTGCTCTGACATTAGCTTTAGTTGAGGCTGCCCAGCAAAATGGTGTAACTTTCAAATTTGGTGTGGCTGTTTTGGATGCCCAAACCTCACCACCTGAATCTTCCCCGGAATTTTGCAATCAACTTGAGACTACAGAAGGGAAAATAGCCGCAGATTGGTTTGTAGTCGCAGCAGGGCTAGGTTCAACACCACTGACGGCAAAATTAAATCAGATAATTGATATCCGCCCTGTACTTGGGCAAGCATTGCAAATGCTTGTGGGGCATCCGTTAGGCAATCCAGACTTCCAACCAGCGATAACGGGTAACGATGTGCATATTGTTCCTGTAGGCGGTGGAGATTACTGGGTAGGCGCAACAGTAGAGTTTCCCAGCAATGGCGATGAGATATCGCCAAACCAAGAACTATTGGAATCTGTTAGAAAACAAGCGATCGCATTTTGCCCAGAATTAGCCACAGCAACTATTCTCCGCACTTGGTCGGGTTTACGTCCCCGTCCTGAAGGTCGCCCAGCCCCAGTTATTGGGAAGTTACCAGGATTTAGTAATGTCCTCCTAGCTACCGGACACTATCGCAACGGCGTTTTGCTAGCACCCGCTACAGCTTATGCAATTCGTGAGATGATTATTTCTCAGGGAATGGGGAGTGGGGAGTAGGGAGTGGGGAGATGAGGGGGATGAGGGAGCAGGGGAGGCAGGGGAAGCAGGGGGAGAAAGAATAACTAATGCTCAATGCCCAATGCCCAATGCCCAATGCCCAATGCCCAATTCCCAATGCCCAATGCCCAATATAGGAATATAGCGTGTCAATAACAGAACATAAAATCAATGTAGATTCACTGGAATGGTTTTATCGAGAATCTTTACCAATCGGCAGAACTGACTTAGCGCCTGTGTTGTTGTTACACGGCTTAGTTTCGCAAAGTTATAGTTGGCGTAATATTATACCTGCTTTAGCGAATCAGGGTACAAGAGCGATCGCTCCAGATTGGATTGGTTATGGCTTTTCTGCAAAACCAGAAAAACGAGATTTTGCCTACACTCCCGATGCTTTTATCACAGCTTTAGAAGGATTTATTAAAGCGCTAGAACTTGAACATTTTTCTTTAGTTGTCCAAGGATTTTTAGGTTCTGTAGGATTACAATACGCCTTGCGTCATCCAGAACAAATTGCCAATATAGCTATTTTAAATACACCAATTTCAACTGCTGCCAAATTACCCTGGAAAATTAAACAAATGGGTTTACCTTTGGCAGGTGAAGTTATGACCCAAGACCCCCTATTAGTTGACCGGACGCTAGAAGGTGGAAGCCGTTATCGTATAGGAGATAAGGAATTAGATGTTTATCGAAAACCATTTTTAAAAAGTTCTTCATCTGGGCGGAGTCTCTTATCAAGTATTCGCAATTTACAGCTTGATTCAGCAATGAAAGAAATCGAATCTGGCTTTAAAGAATGGCAACAGCCAATTCTCATTCAATGGGGTATGATTGACCCTTGGTTGCCCGTAGACATTGCCGAAAATTTTGCCAAATCCGTACCAAATACCGAATTAATAAAACTTAATAACGTCGGACATTATCCCCAAGAACATTACCACGAGGCGATTTTAGAAGACCTTTTACCATTTGTGCGTCGGAAAGATACTCATTGACAATATACTTTTGGCAAAAATCGATATTATAAAAATGAAACCACAGATAAATCATCGGTATTTATCTGTGGTAAAGAAATTAATTCTGGATTTTTGCCAGACTTATAATGTTATTCCAGCCTGCATTTGTGAGCTTTTTATTAACACTAAAAATGTATCACATTCACACTGATGGAGTTTAGGATTAATGGCTTATTCATGGTTTAAAGCATTTCATATTGTCGGATTTGTAGTTTGGTTCGCTGGTTTGTTCTACTTGGTACGTCTTTTTATCTATCACGTTGAAGCGAATCTTGAACCTGAACCAGCGCGAACGATACTGAAAAATCAGTATCAAATTATGGAAAAGCGCCTCTACTATATCATCACTAACCCAGGAATGTACGTGACGATCGCAATGGCGATCGGTTTAGTAAGCACTGAACCGGATGTTTTAAAAGAGGGTTGGTTGCATATAAAATTGCTGTTTGTTGCCATTTTAATTGGCTATCATCATTACTGCGCTCGGCTGATGAAAAAGTTAGCAGTAGATGAATGTGGCTGGAGTGGTCAGCAATTACGTGCTCTAAATGAAGCACCCACAGTTATGTTAGTAGCGATCGTGTTGCTGGCTGTGTTTAAGAATAATCTACCTACAGATATCGCTGCTTGGGCTATTTTCGCCATGATCATTTTCATGGCAGTAACTATTCAACTGTATGCCAAAAAACGCAGGCAGGATAAAGAAAAGCTTACGGCACAGATAGGGCAACCACAAGAACAAAGTTAGACAAAGTTGCTGTATCACACAAAGTAGGGACGCACAGTTGTACGTCCCTAGCACTGCATCACAACAAAAAATGCTACCAATTAACCACTACCTCATCCTGGAAACGTTTTCAGTAAATCATCCCCAGGAATTACGCTAGTGTAAAAAGTATATTTGCGATTAGCGACATAACGGCGGTCTTGTTTAATAATCGCCATAAACTCTCTATGTCCCTGGCGAGTCCGTCCCACTAAACAACCCGCACTAGCAAGGCGAATATCATTCCGGGGATAATCAAAGCCGTAGTGCTGATTCACATAAAAATTATCACCTGTATCAAGTTTGTCGCCAGTCCGTGTAAAATCTTTATTGAAATCTCTACAAACAGTTATATCTCCAACTTGCACTAATGCTTCGTGAGGCTCTGCTGTGCCGTGGGTGCCAACAGCCCAAGCTTTGGTTGAGTCGATGGGGGATATTATTCCCCGCACCTCTCAGTTAGATCCGTGC
>NZ_JAYGHD010000114.1:0-12438 GCF_034932245.1 Nostoc sp. UHCC 0251 | reverse complement strand
GTAACGCACCGAATCCCTGTTAATAGTGCGTTACGCTGTCGCTAACGCACCCTACATATCTTTTTAAAAATCAAACCGAATTCCTATATTTACCTTACTACTAATCTTACGACGGCAATAATAATTTAATTTGACGAAGTATGTCTAGCCATGAGGCTTTCATGAATTGCAATCATTTTTTTGACATGGGTAATATACTCCGGGTAAACTTCTACACTTTCCGAATCTGTGTTAATTATTAATTCACCAATAGTATCATTTGCCCGTTCATTTATTGAATCGATTAATAGATTCGGCATGGTGATGTTTGCTTCGGCAATTTTTTTAATGGCAGCCTTGGGATTATCTTGTTCGACTATAGCTTTTAATACTTGTAGCTCGTATTCTGGGAGTTTTTCTAAAAAATTAGTCCAGGCTTCAGGTATATTCTCTGATGCATCAACTTCCGAAGTGTCTATGACTGCTGGAGTTTCCATTAATTCAGAAAAAGGAAACAATTCAGTATCATCTTCTTTGAAATTATCAGAAAAAGGTTCTTGATTGAATGTTTCTAATTGTTGGAGTAATTCCCATACTTGATTTTGCAATGAATCTCGTTCTTCTTGCAACAATGAAATTTGCCCTTGCAACTGCTGTAATTCGGCTTTTTGTTCTGCGAGTTGAGTTTGTGAAGCATTTAGGATAGCTTGGATATTTTCTCTTTCGGTTTTTGTCGCTACTAGCAATTGATTTTTTTGGGTTGTCTCAACTTCTAACTCTTGAATTGTAATTCTCAGTTCGTAGAGTTTTTCTTCTAATTGGGGTTTGAGTCTGCCTAGAAGAGTTAAATTGCTTTCAACTTCTTGTTTCTCTTGCTGGAGTTCAGAAATTTGACTTTGCAAATGGGTGATTTCACTGCGAGATACATTACAGTTCGACTCTAAACGGCGTTTCTCTGCTGTGAGTATAGAAAAAGCATTGTTCAACTCTGCTTGGTTTTTCTGCAAGTTATTAATTTCAGTTTGCAGACTACTAATTTCGGTTTCTAACTGCTTTTTCTGCCCGGAAAATGTTCTTAATTCTCGATGTAGACTATCCCTTTGGTTACGGCTTTCTGTTACTTGGTTTTGTAGTTGCTGTGACTCTACATATAATAAATTATGATGTTCTTCGATTTGATTGATTTCTCTGACAACACGAGCCTTCAAACCCTCCATTTCTTTAATACGCTTGCGGAGAGAACCTAAAATAAACATTTCATAGTTTCTGCGTCGTTTATCTACGAATAATGCTGCTCCATAGATAGTAACGGCAGTAATTAAACCTGTGAGAAAGGCTTTATTAAAATCCCAGTTTGGAACAAGGCTAAGGCCAAAACTCACACTAAAGGCAACTATGCCCAAGATAAATCGATTGCTGATCATTACTGATTGCATATTGCTGGTTTTTAGCGTAGTTAGGTTATCAGAATAAGTATTTTTTAAGGACATTACCCCTCTTGTAGCCGTTCTGAAATTTCTAATTCTAGTTCTACTTACTGGTGCATAACATTGTTTTGTAAATAACAACCAAAAAGTGCAATCATCAATGAATTAATTTTAATGCGAAGTATTAGATGTATTGGTATTTGCATGAAAAAGTCTTAAATCTGCTTTTAAAAAATCAACAAACTGCCGTGCTGTGCGTCCAGAACGACCATTGTGGCGAGTTGCCCATTGTAATGCTTGATATTCCAAATCTTCTTGAGTAATATTGATTTCAGCTTGTGCCGCTAGATGCTGTACAATCTTTAAATAAGTTTTCTGATCAGCTGGTTCAAAGGTCAAGGTTAAACCAAAGCGATCGCTAAACGAAAGTTTCTCCTGCATCGTATCCCAGGCATGGATTTCCTCGTTATCCTTGGGGGTAGGTCTATCCACAAAAAACTCCCGAATCAGGTGGCGGCGATTGGAAGTAGCATATACAACTACATTTTGTGGACGCGCGGTTAAATTACCTTCTAAAACTACCTTGAGCGCTTTAAAGGCATCATCATCTTCTTCAAATGAAAGATCATCGACAAAAATAATAAATTTTTGTAACACACCCCGTAAATGTTCCACAATTTCTGGTAAGTCTTTTAAATCAGATTTTGCCACTTCCAACAAGCGGAGGTTGCGATTACTATATTCATTCAACAAAGATTTCACTAAAGAAGATTTGCCAGAACCCCGACTACCGTAAAGTAATACATGTAATGCCATCTCTCCTGATAATAAAAACTCTGTATTTTTCAGCAAAGCATCTTTTTGAGACTCATAACCTACAAGCGCACTCAGCTTAACTGGGTCAGAATACCGAATACCGATAAACTGCCCACCTTGCCATCGTAAAGCGCGATACTCTGCAAATAAACCAGAACCACATTGTCGATAATAAGCTGCTAACTCTTCTACAGCATCACCCCAATTGTCTAACTGTTGTAGATACGTAGCGAACTTTGTCTCTCCTCCTAGCAATTCTTGCTCTTTATACCACACTACTGGTGAAATCGGCATGTGAGCTACGCCTTGTATCCACTCACTCAAAGAAGCGCTGCTACATTCATAGAGACTTTGCAATATTTGTAAATCATGGCGAACTGCTGCTATTAAAGCTGGGGGCAAATCTTCAAATTTTCTTACTTCCGCAAGTCTTGTAAAAGGATTCTTAGACAAGAGAAGTTGAGTAATTAAATAGTCTTCCCAATTTTCATTTTTAGCAGCCAAAGCGTGAAAGTAACTGCCGTAGGCTTGCAGACAACCCCGGGCATCGGCATCAGTGTAACGTATAGCTTGCAACAGTTCCAGAAATGCCATCCCCACTTCGCTTTGGAGAACAGACTGGTACAGTAAAAGTGAGGCTGCTTGGCGTTGGAGATATTGAACCTTTGTATATGAGGAAGTACTTGCCATTGGCATCGCTTGATTTCCATCAATTAACTGTGTGATATAGCTAAATAGCTATGGTAAATTGTCTGCTGACCTTGGCAGTAAAGTCAAAATCTACAGATGTTTTAACAATGAATTTAAGTATAATTGCTGCTTTTGCCTACGGCATATTAGCGATCGCAGGAGGCATTATTGGCTACATTCAGGCTACAAGTAAGGTTTCGCTCATCAGTGGGAGCATTAGTGGTTTACTATTAATACTTGCGGCTTACTTTCAACTCCAAGGGCAAACCTGGGGTGCGATTTTAGCAGTGATAGTTACTGGTGTTTTGGTAGTCGTCTTTGCAGTTCGGCTAGCTAAAACACGCAAGTTTATGCCTGCTGGATTAATGACGATTTTGGGGATGTTGGCTTTGGCGGTGATGGTGAATCAAATTGTGGGGAATTGAGGGTTGAAATTTAAACGCAAAGGGGCGCGGAGGTACGCAAAGTTGTAGTTAACGCAAAATTTGGTCAATCATCCGGTTCGCCTGGGAAGCATAACCGCCGCCAAATAAATTGAAGTGATTCAAAATGTGATATAGGTTATAGAGCGTTTTTCTTTGCTCATAGCCTGGATCTAGGGGAAAGGCTTTGTTATAACCTTGGTAAAATGCTGCGGGGAATCCACCAAATAATTCTGTCATGGCTATATCAACTTCGCGATCGCCAAAATAAGTTGCTGGATCAAAAATCACGGGTTCTCCTGAGTTAGTACACCCGGCATTTCCGCCCCATAAATCGCCATGTACTAAGGAAGGTTGCACCTGATGCGCCAATAGTTTAGGGATTGCAGCTAATAATTTTTCTGAAGAGGGGAAATTTCCTCCCTTTCGCCTTGCCAACTGAAATTGATAACCCAGGCGATGTTTAATATAAAATTCTGTCCAGTCTGCTGTCCAAGTATTGATTTGGAGCGTGGAACCAATAGTATTGTTAATTTTCCAACCAAAACCTTGGCTACTGCTAGCTTGATGCATCGCCGCCAACTTGCGCCCCATCTCTTCCCACGAATTGCTACTGTTACCAAGTTCTAACCATTCCAACACGATGTAGCTAGAATTCTCAGCTACACCCCAGCAAATAGGATTTGGGGCACGAATACTAGCTGTTGCTAGCATTTCCTTTAAACCCATTGCCTCAGCTTCAAACATCGCAGCTTGGGATGCTTGGTTAATCTTAAGGAAGTAGGTTATCTCACCATTGGAGATAGCATAACCTTGGTTGATGCATCCGCCACCAACTGATCGCCGTTGCTGACTCTGAAATTTTTCGCCAGTCACCTGGCTAATATGGGTGTCGATTTGAGTCCACATTGTTAAATTGGGGATGAGGGAGCAGGGGGAGCAGGGGAGGCAGGGGGAGCAGGGGAAGAAGAATTGTTGATTAATTACCAATGCCCAATGCCCAATGCCCAATTTTAAATTTACGGCTTAACGACAACTACACCATAAGCATCTGGAGAAAGATACTCTTTGGCTGCTTGCATTAAGTCGGTTGCATCTTGGCTCTGAATATGATCTGGATAGTTAAAGGCGGGTTCTAAATCTCCCACCAAAGACTGATAATAACCATACAACCCAGAGCGATCGCTTGGTGTTTCATTGCCAAAAATAAATCTGTTAGCTACTCGCTGCCGCACACGGGCAATTTCTGATTCTGTGACTAACTCGGTTTGGACTGTGCGAATATGTTGAGCGATCGCATCCTCTACTTTAGCTAAATTTTCCACTGCACATTTAGCTGAAATGTAAAATGTCCCTTGCAGCTGATTGCTCATATTACTCACAGAAATTGAAGAAACTAATCCCCGTTCTTCTCGTAAATCCCTCACCAGCCTTGATGTTCGTCCGTGTCCCAAAATTCCTGCTAAAACATCCAGTCCATAGGTGCAATCTAACTGAACCATTCCTGGAACCCGCCAAAGCATCACTAACCTTGCTTGCTGGAGACTTTCATCTATGAATTCTCGACGGACAATTTCTGTAAATGGTGATTCAGTGGGGAGTGGGGAGTGGGGAGTGGGGAGTGGGGAGTGGGAAGTTTTATTAGCTTTTGTAAATCCTTCAGCTACGATTGCAATTAATTCTTCTACAGGCAAATTGCCCACAGCTACAGCAGTAATTGACTGGGGTTGATACCAACTAGTATGAAAATCCCGCATCTGCTGAGGTTTTAGTTCGGCAATCACCGATTCTGGCCCTAACACTGCACGGCGATAGGGTAGCTCAGTATACGCTGTTTCCATCGCCCGCCGAAATATACGCCGTTGGGGATTATCCTCTGAACGTCTAATTTCTTCTAAAACTACTAATCGCTCACGTTCAAAAGCATCATCAGGAATACTCGCATTGGATACTACATCTATTTGTAGTGGAGCAAGCTCGGCAAAATCTTTAGGGGCAGTGGTTATATAGTAATGAGTATAGTCTTGGCTAGTAGCAGCATTGGTAACAGCACCCCGTTCTTCAATTCGACGTTCAAACTCGCCGCTAGCCAGTCGTTCTGTTCCCTTAAAAATCATGTGCTCTAAAAAGTGAGCCATGCCGTTAATAGCATCAGATTCTACCGCTGAACCAACTTTAATCCATACGTTGAGGTTTACAGCTTCAACTGGCATTTGCTCCGCTATGATTGTCAAACCATTGGGCAACTGATGCAGGGTTGGAGCATTAAGGCGAGGAAGTTTCCGCAGGGTTGAAGTCATTGCTACTTGTATGAGGAGCTATGTTACCTCTTTATCTTATCCGTGACTGAAGAGGCAGGAGGCAGGGGGCAGGGGGCAGGGGGAAAAAGAGTTTAAGCCTTGTTTACTTTTCTTCACACAGTATCAACAAATGCGAACCCTAAATCAACAAATGCGTTGGCGTAGCCCGCCGCAGGCATCGCCAAAATAACTTTAGAAAGGGGAAACTAAAACATCTAATTCCCTCCCCTTTACAAGGCTACCGTGTACACACAAGTGCTGTCCACATACGTTTTCAACTCTTTTACCCACATCCTTGTCAGAGTTAAACTGTCACACTTACCGACATCCCGCCCAGAACTAAAGTTCAGGGCTAATAGCTGAAGTCCACTTAAGTGGACTGAACGAGCAATTTAGTCCACTTAAGTGGACTTGGGCTATGAGACTCGGAATTCATTCCGAGGCGGGATAGAAACGTAGTGCGAGATTTATTAATAAAGATATGGCTGCTATTGGCTGCGACAAGACTTGTGTGTACACCGTAGCCGACTAGGAGAGGGACAGACTTGAACTTTAATTCAAGACAGGGAGAGGTTCGTCGAACTAACGAGAGTAAGGATGATTGAAGGTTTCCCAAGCAGCAATAGCCGCCTTTTGCAAGCGCAAGCTGAAGTCTACTACATCTTTCATCATTAAGTGCCAGTTTCTCTCAGCTTCATCCTGAATTATCGCCCAAGAGTCTTCTAAGCGATCGCGTTCTTTCAGTTTCCTGCCTTCAATCAATTCTCGTGCTTGTCGCACAGCTTTCAAATAAGTTTCACGCGTCAAAGTATTTGCTGACTCCGCTTGGCTGCGTCTTTCTAGCGCCTCAATCAGCGCTTTGGTTTCGCGCTTCACTTCATCACTTTCGCCAGCCATTTCAGTTTCTACTAATTTGTCGGTTTTAGGACTAATTTCTACAATTACTAAGGATTCAGTAGATTCAATTACTGGCTTTCCAAAGGATTCGATGTTGTTATAAGTCATAGTTAAAACATCCTTAAATTGCAAAGCTTACTCTCGGATGAAAACTGCGTACTGGTAGTCATAAGCCATTGAAAATTTCACAAATGACTAATGACAAATGACTAAACCGTTGTTGGCAGCTGTTGCTCTAGTTTCAGTAATGCTGCAACTCGCTCCTCTGTAGCAGGGTGACTAGAGAACAAGTTACCCATAAACTGTCCAGAGATAGAATTAATAATTAATAACGGCTCATAAGCTGGATTAGCATTTAAAGGCATCTGCCTTGCTGAGGCTTCTAAACGTTGTAGTGCCCTAGCTAAGGCGCGGGGATTACCAGTTAATCTAGCTGAACCTGCATCAGCGGAGAATTCTCGTGTGCGTGAAATTGCTAGCTGAATAATCGTCGCAGCCAATGGCGCAAGCATTACTGTTAATAAAACGCCCATTGGATTTGCACCTCTGTTGTCATCTCGTGAACCACCGCCAAACCACAAGCTGTAACTCACCATTTGCGCTAGGAATGAGATAGCACCAGCAACAGTAGCAGCAACAGCTTGTGTGAGGGTGTCACGATTGATAATGTGAGTGAGTTCGTGGGCAATAACGCCTTCGAGTTCGTCTTCTGGCAATATATTCAAAATGCCTTCGGTGACAGCAACAGCAGCGTGTTCTGGATCGCGTCCTGTAGCAAAGGCGTTAGCACCTTGGCTTGGAACAATGTAAACTCTAGGCATGGGAATCTTAGCGCGATCGCTCAATTTTTGCACCATCCGATAAAGTCCTGGTGCTTCCCCTTCACTCACAGGCTGGGCACGGTATACTGCCAGGGCAATCTTATCTGATTGATACCAGGAAAACAGGTTTGTTAGTGCTGCTAAAACTATCCCTATTATCAAGCCACTAGTACCGCCAATTACCCAGTAACTAATTGCGATCAAAAGACCACTTAACGCAGCTAGCAAAACAGCCGTTTTCAATTGATTTGTCATATTTTCGCTCTCCTGCTGATGCTGTATTATTTTTCTATGAAACAGCATTAATTAAGCTACACTTTGATTGTATCCAGGTAAACTTAGATATATGGTACAGAAAACCTATCAGATAAGTACGGTTTTCCTACTTAACTTTTATAAATACTAATTATAGTTGTTTTTGATACTTGCTCTCTTGAAAGAGAATTTAATATTTATAGATACCATAAACGCATCTATCTATAGAAGTAAATTTTTTGTGGATGTTATTAATAGATAATTGCGAAAGTGCCTAGTTTACCGTCGTAGGTATCACATAGTTAGAGTAGCCGTGGCTGGTGAACGATGGGAAGTGGAATTTTTTGAGGATAGTTCGGTTGAGGTAGAACGATTTGTTAGTAGTGGAGAGATTAATGGGGAAGAGGTTTTTAGTGAGTTATTTGCTATGTATTCAGAACCAGAAAATCATTCTGCCAAACATACCCAAAATGCTAAGTTTACAACCAAAATGTGAAGCAATCGCACTTTATCTTCCCTGGTAAATCCCAAAATTACTAACCATCGCTTCCAATTCTTTCAAAGCTTGAAAACTTCCGGCTTGCCAACTACGTTCCACGGCAGCAGGGATAATCTGAGTACTAGCTATATCTGTAAAATTAGGACTGGTATTAGATTTTATGTATTTCCCATCTCTCAGCAAATAAATAGAAAGGTTTCCACTGTCGTAAACCCATAATTCTGGGACTCCAATGGCTTCATAAGCATCAAAAGTAGTTTTCGATGTGACATCAGTCTCAATCGCTAAATCTGGCGGCGGATCATCAGCTTGCAAGCGGCGATGACCAATCATTTGTTGATAATTTTGAATATAAAAGCAAGCATCAGGTTCAACTCCTGCTACACCTTGCCGTTTAAAAGTAGTGGAACCAAAAGGTTGGTATCTGATATTTTTAGCCTTCAGCAATATTTTGACAATATCAGAAATTAAATCTTTGGGAATTTCATGTTCTGGTAAAAGAGCCATAATTTCTAAAGTACCCTGGCTGTAGGCAATTCGTGTAGTTCTTTTTTCTCCCAATTCTTGTAAAATAGATTCAAATTCTTGCCAGCTAACATCTGGAATTGTCACTGTGCTACCAGGTGCTAACTGCATCTGGCTAACAGGTTTGAAAACGGGGATGGCAGCAGTCACGTCGCTTCGCTCCAATTGAAAATTCACAATTCAAAATCTATTAGGTTGCGGTGGATAACACAGCCCACCGTAACCTTTAGACTAATAGAATGAGTTTAACAAAAGCGACTAAAAGCGATCGCTCTACACCTTAAACTTCTCTGTAATCCGCTTCATCGCTTCTTCCACATTCTCCCGGCTGTTAAAGGCCGAAATGCGGAAGTAACCTTCACCCGCAGCACCAAAGCCAGAACCAGGTGTCCCCACAACGTTCACGGTTTGCAGTAACTTATCAAAGAATTCCCAACTGGATAAACCATTAGGAGTTTTCACCCAAACGTAAGGTGCATTCACGCCTCCATAAACTGATAATCCGGCCGCTGTGAGTTTTTCGCGGATAATTTTGGCGTTCTCTAAATAGAAACTAACCAATTCTTTGATTTGTGCCTGTCCTTCTTCAGAGTAAACCGCTTCGGCTCCTCGTTGGACGATATAAGAAACACCATTAAACTTGGTAGACTGGCGGCGATTCCACAGTTTCCACAATTCCACATCGGAACCATCGGCAGCTTTTCCTGTAAGTGTCTTCGGTACGACGGTTAACGCACAACGAGTTCCTGTAAAACCTGCGTTTTTGGAGAAAGATCGAAATTCGATCGCAACTTCTCTTGCACCTTCAATTTCATAGATTGAGTGAGGAAGCGACGGATCGGTAATATAAGCTTCGTAGGCTGCATCAAAGAAAATAATCGAGTTATTAGCTTTGGCATAGTCTACCCACGCCTTTAAATATTCCTTGGTAGCAGTTGCGCCAGTGGGGTTATTGGGAAAGCAGAGATAAATTAAATCAACTTTCTTTGAGGGAATCTCGGCGGTAAAGTTGTTATCAGCCGTAATTGGCAGATAAACTAAGCCTTCAAACTCGCCTTTATCGTTAGTATCTCCCGTATTTCCCACCATCACGTTAGTGTCTACATACACGGGATAAACGGGGTCAGTAACGGCAATTATGTTGTCATGACCAAAGATTTCCAGAATATTGCCGGTGTCGCACTTGGAACCGTCGGAGATAAAGATTTCGGAAGCATCTATATCGGCTCCCCGTGCTTGAAAATCTTGAGTTGCAATTTTCTCCCGTAACCAAGCGTAGCCTTGCTCTGGCCCGTAGCCTTTGAAGGTATTGCGATCGCCCATTTCTTCCACAGCTTTTATCATAGCTGTGCGGCAAGCCTCCGGCAGAGGTTCGGTAACATCACCAATGCCCAGCCGGATGATTTTAGCATCAGGATTCGCTTCTGCAAAGACATTCACCCGCCGAGCAATTTCTGGAAACAGATAACCCGCTTTCAGTTTCAGGTAGTTGTCGTTAATAGTTGCCATTATGTAGATTATGAAAAACGCCCTCAAATAGCTTACTGCTAATTTATGAGGGCGGGGAGTGGGGAGTGGGGATGAGGGAGCAGGGGGAGCAGGGGGAGCAGGGGAGGCAGGGGAAGAAGATATGATGCCCCATGCCCAATGCCCAATTAGACATTTACAGGCTGTTTATTATCGGCTGAATAATTGTTGCGATCGCTAATTACAAACTCCGTGAGCGATTCTTGTCCTGTAATCAATCTTGCTCCGCGATTACGGGTGAAATAGTTCCATGCCCATTGAATCATTACTACTAATTTGTTGTTAAATTCAATTAAGAAGTAGATGTGAATCACTAGCCAAAACAACCATGCAAAGAAACCTTTCAGTTTCATAAAGCCCAAATCTACCACAGCAGAATTGTGCCCAATCATCGCTAAACTACCATGATCAGTATAAGCAAAGGGTGGCAAATTTTTACCTGCAAGCCGCTGTTGAACTAGTGTTGCTACATATTCACCTTCTTGCTTCGCTACAGGTGCAACACCAGGTAGGGGTTTACCATTTTGATGAGAAAAATTTGCTAAGTCTCCAACTACAAAAATATTGGGATGTCCCTTAATACTCAAGTCAGGTTCAACAATAATCCGTCCAGCGCGATCGCACTCAGCATCTGTGCGTTCTGCTAGCACTTTTCCCATTGCTGAAGCTTTCACACCTGCTGCCCATAATACCGTTTTTGAGGCAATTTCTTTAACCTCATCACCTTGTTTGAGGGTAACAATATCATTTTCAATATTTGTCACCAGTGTTTTTGTCTGCACAACCACCCCCAACCGCGTCAGGGATGCTTCTGCTTCTTGTGATAACTCTGGTGCAAAGGGTGGCAGAATCCGATCCAAACCTTCTAATAACAAAATCTTGGCTTCTGATGTGTCGATGTTGCGGAAATCTTCTTTGAGGGTTTGATTTGCCAATTCTGCGATCGCACCAGCTAACTCTACACCAGTTGGGCCACCACCAACAATTACAAAGGTTAACCAAGCCCGGCGTTTTTCTGGATCTGTTTCTTTTTCTGCGGCTTCAAACGCCGTAAAAATCCGGCGACGCATTTCTATGGCATCTTCTACAGTTTTCAAGCCTGGGGCAAATTCTTCCCAGTTATCTTTGCCAAAGTAGGAATGCTTGGCTCCTGTGGCGACAATTAAAGTATCGTAGGCTATTGCTTCGTCACCCACAGTCACTTGTTTTGCTTCTGGATCAATATTATTCACCTCACCCAGCAGCACTTTTGTATTCTTGCTCTTACTAAGTACAGAACGCAACGGTGAGGAAATATCGGCAGGAGATAGCGCACCTGTAGCAACTTGGTATAGGAGGGGTTGAAATAGATGAAAGTTGCGTTTATCGATCAAAGTAACGTTTACTGCTGCCTTGGCGAGTGTTTTTGCCGCATACAGTCCACCAAAACCACCGCCAACAATAACTACTTGATGAGGTGGCTTATTGTCAAGTGAATTTACCATAAGAAATATTATCTAGTATTCCGACTATTGTAACTATTCTTAACAAATTTGTATCAAAATTGTCATCATATATTTTGTATTCCTGTTTACATTTGAAAAAGTTTTAAAGTAATTAAAACTACAGGATAAAGAGAAATTTTTCAGATAGAGGTGTAAACAATAAGAGTTAGCAATATTTGAATTACTCTTTGCTTATGTAAATTTATCAAGGGTAGATGTAAGATTTATGCAAGCTCACTCAGAAGTAGTTGATTCTGGTGCTTGTGTCAAACGTGGTGAATGAGTTCGCCGCCAACGCTTAAAGCCATAGATAAGAGCAACAAAAATTAACAAATAGGGACTGTAAACAATAAACCAAATACCCAGCTTGAGTAAGCCAACGGAAAATGAACTAAGGGAGTGGGTAGATTTGTTCCAAGTCTCCTGAACTTGCAAACCAAAGGCAGGTTGTGAACTAGTGCTAGAAACTGCTGCTTGTAAATTCAGCGTAATAGTGGAATAAGCAACTTGATTTTGTAGGCTTTTGAGTTGGGCATTAATTTGTTCTATCGTTTGCCTGACATTATTTAATTCTTGGGCAACACTAAGCACATCTCTAATAGAACCTGCGCGATCCATAATTTTTTGCAAATTGGCTTCAGTTTTCTGTAAATTGGTTAATCTAGCTTGGTAATCTACCAGGCGATCGCCCACATCTTCTGCCGTTATATTACGACTCTCAACAGTGCCCAATTTAGCTAGTTCTTCTAGAGAGGCAGTCCAGTAAAAGTAGTTGACAAGATGCACAGTTTTTGCG
>NZ_JAYGHD010000113.1:0-12583 GCF_034932245.1 Nostoc sp. UHCC 0251 | reverse complement strand
TCTTTTAGACGCGATAAATCGCGTCTCTACATGAGGGGTTTCTGGCTTATCCCAAAGACATGGCAAAAATTTGGGTATTCCTTTTTGTGGAATTCTCTAATGGTTTTAATCCTCGTAGGCTCTTAGGATCCAATTAACACAAGTTTGCGAACCTGAGAACTGTTTCCCTGAGAACGGCGTGATGAGGCAGCAGTTAGCAAAAACTTCCAAGACTGAGGAGAAATTATAGACGGATCTATCATTGAAAGAAAACTCTTGATATTTTTTTGCTTCAGTGCAACTAAAATCCAATGGAGTTTCAGGTAATTTTTTATATCCTGGAAATGAGGAATTTTTGAGCGATGTTGCTCATTTACCAAGGCGTAAATTTTTTCCTTCATCAAAATATTTGTAGCTAACCGTCTAGATAAAGAAAACTTTTGATTATAAGCACCTGGCCAGACAGTGCGGTAAGCAAGACACTGATTAAGGAAAATAGCATCGCCAAACTGGGCAATCCGAATCCACGAATCGATGTCATCACAGTTAGCATCTAGTGTAGAGTCCCAACCACCAGTTTGTAAAAAAGCATCACGTCGGCAAGCTACTTGTGCAGGCGTGCCAAAGGGTACAAGCTCTAAAAGCATACCGTAATGAATATCGGCTTGGGGGACATAAAAAGCTAAACCGGGGCCAACTTGGGGGGTGCGACTGAGTTCAACTTCATTACTATCCACCTGAGCAGCCACACAAGAGCAGATTACAGCATCGGGACGAAGTGCGATCGCTTTAGCCATCTCTTCTATGCAGTTAGGTGCTAGATAGTCGTCATCATCTAAAAACTTAATCCAGTCGCCGCTAGCTTTAGCAATTCCAGCATTTACCGTTGCTGCATGGCCAAGGTTTACTTCGTTACGATGGTAAACAACTTTGTCCCCTAAACTTTTGACATAGGTTTGGGTGTCATCAGAAGAACAGTCGTCGGCAACAACCACCTCGCACTCGATTGTTTGGTTACGAGCCGAGTCAATTGCTCTTTGCAGCAAATTCAAGCGATTATAGGTACTGATGACGACGCTAAATTTCATAAATTTCACCCCTGTGTTACAGCATTCTGCAATATAGCTTTGAACTTTAGGCTGTTGTATCAGTAAAATTATCAATCCTAACAAGTAGACTGAAATAGGATTATCGATTTATCATTGATGATCGTGAGATTTTTTTAAGTAGACTGAAAGACTATGAGCGCTCAAGAGATTATCCGCTCGATTGAAGCGGAACAGCTAAAATCGAATCTGCCCGACATTTATGTGGGTGACACAGTAAAAGTTGGAGTGAAAATCAAGGAAGGCGAAAAGTACCGTGTACAACCCTACGAGGGAGTAGTAATTGCCAAACGCAACGGTGGCATCAACGAAACTATTACAGTTCGTAAGGTTTTTCAAGGTGTGGGCGTTGAGCGGGTGTTTCTGTTGCATTCTCCCCGGATTGACAGCATTAAAGTAATCCGTCGTGGTAAGGTACGCCGTGCTAAACTGTATTATCTCCGCGATCGCGTAGGTAAGGCAACCCGGATCAAGCAACGGTTTGACCGCCCTTTGTGATCCGTCCTTCAAAAGTATGGGAAAAATTTCAAGCTTCAAGCGGCATCTGCCGCTGACTTGTTTCCCGGACAAAATTGAGGTATGATAAAAAACGGATATTGCGTTAAACTGAAATATAGTTCAGCGCAATGACTGAATCAAAAACAGCTTGTGCGCTCTTAGTTCAGTTGGTAGAACGCAGGTCTCCAAAACCTGATGTCGGGGGTTCAAGTCCTCCAGGGCGCGCTCAAGAGCAAAAAACAAAGCCCGAAATAATTACGCAGCTGTTAATATAACAGTTAGCGTTAATAATTTCGGGTAAACTTATTGTGTTTGCAGTTGTTTTGCTTCCAGTAAGTGAAATAGAGTCGAAGTTGCAAACCTGGACAAACAAATTTTAGATTTTCAATTTTGAATCGACAAAAAATTTAAAATTGAGTGCCTTTGCCTTAAAGCATGGGGTAAATCTAAAATCCAAAATCCAAAATTGAGTTACAAATTGGAGATAAACGGTCATGGCCAAAAAAAGTGAAGCAGAATTGCCAGAAACCACAAATGGGTTTAGCTTTAACAACTTCATACAGGGAACCAAAGAAGAACTTGAAAAAGTAGTTTGGCCCAGTCGGAAACAGATAGTGAGCGAATCTGCTGCTGTGTTGTTAATGGTGGCACTCTCCGCATCTTTGATATACTTGGTCGATGGATTGTTTAGTTGGGCAGCAAAACAGGTGTTCTGATGACTTTTGCAACAGACGAACCTCGCAACTCCACGTTTCAGTCGGAGGAAACAGGAGAAACGGCAGAAGCAGCGTCAAAAGAAGCACGCTGGTATGCGGTTCAAGTAGCCTCAGGCTGTGAAAAACGTGTAAAGACTAACTTAGAGCAACGCATTCAAACTTTTGATGTAGCTGACAAAATTATCCAAGTAGAAATTCCGCAGACGCCAGCGGTGAAAATCCGCAAAGATGGCAGTCGCCAGCATACAGAAGAAAAAGTTTTTCCTGGCTATGTCCTGGTGCGGATGATGATGGATGATGATACATGGCAGGTGGTACGAAACACCTCTCATGTAATTAACTTTGTCGGCTCAGAACAAAAACGTGGAAGCAGCAAGGGTCGCGGTCATGTCCACCCCATACCACTAAGTTCTTCAGAAGTCGAACGTATATTCAAACAAACCAGCGAACAGGAAGCTGTTGTCAAAATTGACATGGCTACTGGTGATAAGATAATGGTGCTTTCTGGCCCATTTAAGGACTTTGAAGGCGAGGTGATTGAAGTGTCTCCAGAACGGAGTAAACTTAAAGCCTTGCTCTCAATTTTCGGCAGGGATACACCAGTAGAACTGGAATTTAATCAGGTAGAGAAACAGAGTTAAATACAAATGGCGAAGAAAGTAGTGGCGGTCATTAAACTGGCCCTGAATGCTGGAAAAGCCAACCCAGCACCGCCAGTGGGGCCCGCCTTGGGTCAACATGGCGTTAACATCATGATGTTCTGCAAAGAGTACAACGCCAAAACAGCAGACCAAGCTGGAATGGTGATACCTGTAGAAATTTCGGTTTTTGAAGACCGAAGTTTTACATTTGTACTCAAAACGCCACCAGCATCAGTGCTGATTCGGAAGGCGGCGAAAGTAGAAAAAGGCTCGAATGAACCCAACAAAAAGAAGGTTGGGTCAATTAGCAAAGCACAATTGCAAGAAATAGCCCAAACCAAACTACCCGATCTTAATGCCAACGACATCGACGCAGCAATGAAGATTGTGGCAGGAACGGCTAAGAATATGGGTATAACAGTCACTGATTAGTCATTGGTCATTGGTAAATAACAAAGGACAAATGACATAGACGCCCGGAGGGCGGCTACTCTTCTCCTGACGGAGACGCTACGCGAACGAGAACGCCAAGGGCGAACCCGAAGGGTAGGACAAATAACAAATTATCGGGGGAGAGGCGAGGCTTCGGAATTACCCCAGGAGAACAACATGCCAAAAATATCGCGTCGTTTGCAAGGACTGCAAGCAAAAGTAGAAGATAAGGACTATCATCCTTTAGAGGCTTTAGCCCTTCTTAAAGACACAGCAACAGCTAAATTTGTTGAAGCTGCGGAAGCCCATATCAGGCTGGGAATTGACCCCAAATATACAGACCAACAGTTGCGGACAACGGTAGCACTCCCCAAAGGCACAGGACAAATCGTCCGGGTGGCAGTGATAGCCAGAGGCGAAAAGGTAAACGAAGCAAGCAACGCTGGTGCTGATATAGTCGGATCAGAAGAACTGATTGACGAAATCCAGAAAGGTAGAATGGATTTTGACAAGCTGATTGCCACGCCCGATGTGATGCCACAGGTAGCAAAGCTGGGTAAGTTGCTTGGTCCGCGTGGTTTGATGCCATCACCCAAAGGTGGAACCGTAACATTTGATTTAGGAAGTGCGATCGCAGAATTCAAAGCTGGTAAATTAGAATTCCGAGCCGATCGAACTGGCATTGTCCATGTTATGTTTGGTAAGACAACATTCTCGCCTGAAGATTTGTTAGTCAACCTGAAGGCATTACAGGAGACGATTGACCGTAACCGTCCTTCAGGGGCTAAAGGTCGTTATTGGCGCACATTTTATGTGTCAGCCACAATGGGGCCATCGATTAAAATCGATGTCACCGCCCTACGAGATTTGAAACTGAGCGAAGCTGGTTAATTTTTAGTCATTAGTCCTTAGTCATTTGTAAATGCAAAGGCCAAAGGACAAAGAACTAATGACAAATGACAAAATTAAATAGGCAAAGCCGGAGACAGCAGGTGCTAAAAGCTTAAATATCCTGCCGAGGTTAAAACTCTAATAGTCAGAATTACCACCCATTAAGGTGTGATAACTATGGCGTTAAGAGTCTTAATACTCGACCCCGGCTAGATTAGCTGGGGTTTGTTGTTTGGGTTCAGGTTTAGAAAAAACGTACAAGTAGGGCACTTCACCGATTATTTTAAGGAGGTGAGATTGGAATGGGTAGAACACTAGAAAATAAAAAAGAAATAGTAGCTGACCTCAAAGAAACTTTGAGTCAGTCAACTCTGGCACTGGTAATAGAGTATCAGGGACTAACTGTTGCTGAAATTAGCGATTTACGGCGGCGGCTGCGTCCCAGTGGTACTGTTTGTAAGGTGACGAAGAACACCCTAATGGGCATTGCCATTAAAGATGATGAAAAATGGCAGCCTATGTCGGAATTGCTCAACGGTTCTTCCGCATTTTTGCTGGTAAAAGAAGATTTTTCATCGGCAATTAAGGCATATCAAGAATTCCAAAAAGTCAGCAAGAAGACAGAACTTCGTGGTGGTGTACTGGAAGGTCGCCTACTCAAAGAACCTGATGTCAAGGTACTGGGAGACTTGCCATCTAAGGAACAACTCATCGCCCAAATTGCTGGGGCTATCAACGCCTTGGCTACCAAGATTGCTGTGGGTATCAACGAAGTTCCTGGTTCACTGGCTCGTGCTTTACAAGCTGTGTCTGACCAAGAGCAAAGTGGTGGTAATACCGAAACTGTTGCTGAAGCTGATAGCAGCACCGAAGCTGTTGCTGAAGTTGATAGCAGCACCGAAACTGCTGCTGAATAGACTTCATAGTTCATCAGTCAACAGGAGGCAGTACGGTCTTCTCCCAAAGGGAGAGGCTAGCGCCTGCCGTAGGATGCCCAAAGGGCTGTAGGGGTCTCCCCAAGTGGAGCTGCCGTTCAAAAGCTAATGACTAATGACTGATAAATAATCAAAATTACAGGAGTTATATCAATGTCTGCTGCAACCGATCAAATTTTAGAACAACTAAAAACCCTTTCTTTGTTGGAAGCTTCTGAGTTAGTCAAGCAAATCGAAGAAGCTTTTGGCGTGAGTGCTGCTGCACCCGTTGGCGGCATGATGATGATGCCTGGCGCTGCTGGTGGTGCTGCTGCGGCTGAGGAAGCTGTTGAGCAAACCGAGTTTGAAGTGGTTCTCGAATCAGTCCCAGCTGATAAGAAGATTGCCGTGCTGAAGATTGTGCGGGAATTGACCGGTTTGGGTCTGAAAGAAGCGAAAGACTTGGTAGAAGCTGCGCCCAAGGCAATTAAAGAAGGTGTTGCTAAGGATGCTGCTGAAGATGCTAAGAAGCGCATCGAAGAAGCTGGCGGTAAAGTGACTATCAAGTAGTCACAATTCTATTACCAGTTTGTAATTAAGGAGCCTAAGTTAGGCTCCTTTTTTTCATTTGTAGAGCGACGAATTATTTGACCAAAACGGCAAATTTTTTGTCAACAATCCAAATTCTTCTACATTGCTTGTTCAAGCAATTTCTATAGCTTCATATCAGAAACGCTAAAAATCAGATTCCTCTAGAGCGAAGCTTACAAGCTTGAAGAACTTGACAAATAATCTGTCGCTCTACAGTACTCCTCCAGAATGCGATGCTATTATGTGAGCAGAAAAAAGTCAAAGCAGCAGCAATAATTTGCGCGATTAATCCTGAACTCCCTAACTGTGCAAAACTAGGTACAGACGAAGATCCGACAACCGACTGGAGGACCATATCAAAGCAAGCGATATCATAGAGCTGCTTGATGAGATGTTTTAGGAATGATAAAAAACTTCTTGTTTACCAAGCGAAAACTACTGATAGGTGTTGCTGTTGCAGCTGGAGTTATTGCAATTTATCCTATGCTATATCGGTTTGAGTGGGTAGGATTTGGACCAAACTCGAATAAATCAGTGAGTACAGAGGAAGCAATAAATCCTAAAGATGGGAAGATTATCAAGCTCAAGAAAGAAACTGAAAACTTTCAATCTGCCAAGACGTTGTGGGATTGGTTGCAACTTTTCGGCGTGATTGCTATTCCAATAGCACTATTCTATTTTGAACGAAGGCAACAGAGGCGTTCTGAGCAACGCGTTCAAGATAAGAAAACCCAGGTTGAAGAACAAGCTAATCGTGAGAAAGAAATAGCAGACAAAAATTTACGCGAACAGGCTTTAGAGGCTTATATTGACCGAATGTCAGAACTGCTGATTGATAAAAAACTAAAAGTATTGATTGATAAAAAATTACAAGAATTAGATCCCAAATACTCTGTACTTGATGCAGCACTTGACATAGCACGCGCGAGAACATTATCGATACTACGAAAGCTGGGTAAAGACGGACAACGAAAGGAGAGCGTTATTCGATTTCTGGTTGATGTAGAACTTGTAAGTAATTTAGATTTAAGTAACGCAGACCTCAGCAGTGTCGACCTCAAAGGTGCCAATCTTAAAGGTGCCAAACTCAAAGGTGTCAATCTTGAAGGTGCCAACCTCAGGTTTGCCGACCTCAGCAGTGCCAAACTCAGCAGTGCCAACCTCAGGTTTACCAACCTCGACAATGCCGACCTCAGCAATGTCGACCTCAGCTTTGCCGACCTCAAAGGTGCTGACCTCAAAGGTGCTGACCTCAAAGGTGCTGACCTCAGCAGTGCTTACCTCAGCAGTACCAACCTCAGATATGGCGACCTCAGCAGTGCCGACCTCAGCAGTGCCAACCTCAGCAGTGCCGACCTCAAATATACCAAACTTGAAGGTGCCAAACTCAGCAGTGCCGACCTTAGTAGTGCCAACCTCAGTAGTGCCAACCTCAGCAGTACCGACCTCAGTAGTGCCAACCTCAGCAGTGCCAACCTCAGCTTTGCCGACCTCAAAGGTGTCAACCTCAAAGGTGCCAACCTCAAAGGTGCCGACCTCAGCTTTGCCAGCCTCAGCAGTGCCAACCTCAGCAGTGCCAACCTCAGCTTTGCCAAAAACCTAACTTCTGAGCAAGTTAAGAAAGCCAATAGCTGGGATAACGGAATATACGACAAAGAATTTCGTGCCCAGTTGGGTTTACCACCAGAACCCACTAAGTAAATCCAGCGGCGACCGCCCTTTATTTTAAACGCTACAAGTGTGAAGGCTGCTGTAGAGCGACAAATTATTTGTCGCTCTACAACACAAATGGAGAATAACGGATTTGAACCGATGGCCTCTGCGGTGCGATCGCAGCGCTCTACCAACTGAGCTAATTCCCCTTAATCTGTGCTAAGTCAAGAGTAATATTACTCATTAACTCAATACACTATCACCATAGAGTATTCTAACATTCACTTACCGATGGCTGAGGCTCTTTTTGGGAATAAACCTTCTGCACCCGTTCCAGTTCCAAATCACTGAGATAATCAACAGTCCAGTTACAGCAGCGCTGGAGCATGTGGAATGGGTAAGTATTCGCTACACCTACAACTTGCATTTGCGATCGCTTCGCCGCTTCGATACCTGCTGGAGTATCTTCAATTGCCACACACTCGTGTGGTTGAAGATTCAATTCCGGATATTCTTTATTTAGGCGTTTCACTGCCAGTAGATAACCGTCGGGTTCTGGTTTGCTGGTGGTAATGTCATCACCCGCGACGATAATTTTAAAATGTTCGGCTAGTTTAGCTCGATGGAGTACCAATTCTATTTCTTGGCGAATAGCACCACTGACTAATCCTAGTTTCAGATTCCGCGATCGCGCTTGAAATATTAAGTCTTCTACACCTGGATATAAAGGCAGTTTCTCGATTTTCTCTAGTTCCACCACGTAGGCTTGGGCTTTGCGGTACAACAACTGAGTTAAATAGCTTTCGTTAGCGACTCTACCACGATTAGCGAGTAGTTGCTGAAAACAAGCGCGATCGCTGCGTCCAAGAGTTGCTTGACGCTCATTAACCCGCTGTGGTTGGAGATTTTCTTCAATGAGAATCTCATCTATCAGTTGTAGGTGGATTGGCTCATCGTTAATGATGACACCATTAAAATCAAAGAGAACTGCCTTTAAACTCATTCCATTATGCCAAACGCTGGAGATCCAAGTTCCTCCAAATCATTATTATCTATTGATGTGGGAGTATAATGACGGACATTTTCGGTTGCTATTGGTTTAACGCCGCTAGTTACCTAATTTATCCACCATACATCGTGCGTAGGCGTAGCCCATCGTAGACATCGTACAGCTTCAAATCCGGCTGCACCCATATTCGCATTTATGCTACCAGCAGCATATTCACGAATATATGGCTCTTCAAAAACATCATTGAGCCATTCTAACTGACGCAGAGTCTTCTGATTACCATCTAGAATTAATACTTGCCCTCCAGCTACCAGCAATCAGAGTAACGCCGTAATCCATCTTCATCAATTAAAAGACGTACTACAGGGGATAAAAAACGTTCCCAGATTGTATCTTGACGCACTGCCATATTGTGTCAGACCTTTAGAGGGCTATTTAAGCAGAGTGATTTTCTTTACAAATTTTAATATATCTGGAAAACATCTGCTTTCTCTCTGTGGTGAGAGGTTGACTATTGTAACCTGTTTTGTTACATTTGTATTACAAAAGTATAACTCCTAAAAGCAGTTCTCCAGTTTCACGAAAATTGAGGGAGCCAAATGAAAGACAATACAACATTTAAATTGCTACAACTAACTAGGTAATGAGTTACAAGTCATACCGAATAATTATCAGTGCCCAATCCAAAATCTAAAATCCAAAATAGAAAAAATTATGCCCTACGAAAAGTTAGAAATTACCACACCAGCACCCGTTTTCTCTTGGGCAAATCACTCTTTAGGTTCAGAAGAAACTAAGATGGCAAAGAATGTGGCATCGCTACCATTTGTGTTTAAGCACGTGGCATTAATGCCAGATGTTCACTTAGGAAAAGGTGCCTTAGTGGGTTCTGTAATTGCGACCAAAGAGGCAATTATACCAGCTGCTGTTGGTGTGGATATTGGTTGTGGGATGAGCGCTATCAAAACATCATTTACCGCCGAACAACTGGAAGGTAAACTCAAAAAAATCCGCCTGGATATAGAAGCAGCAATTCCTACTGGATTCAACGAAAACAAAGATATTGAAAAATCTGTTATCAACTGGCAACAATGGGATGATTTTAAAGATTTGCATCGCGGGGTGCAAGACTTACAAAGTAAAGCAATGAAACAGATGGGTTCTCTCGGGGGAGGAAACCATTTTATTGAAGTGTGCCTTGATACAGAGAATCAAGTTTGGCTGATGCTGCATTCTGGTTCGCGTAACATTGGCAATAAACTAGCCCAGTGTCATATTCACACAGCCAGAGAATTAGCAAAAATGGCAGGTAATAAATTGCCTGACCCTGATTTAGCTCACTTCGTCGCTGGTACACCAGAATTCCAAGCATATTGGCACGATTTGCAATGGTCTCAAAACTATGCGCGTGTCAACCGCGATGTGATGATGGCGCGTTTTAAGCACATAGTTGAGAAGCATCTGGTAGGTGGGAAGGCAACTAAACCTTTATTGCAGGTTAACTGTCATCACAATTACGCCGAAAAAGAAGTGCATTTTGACGAGGATGTATACGTTACTCGTAAGGGTGCAGTCCGCGCCCAGACTGAAGATTATGGGATTATTCCTGGTTCGATGGGGGCAAAGTCTTTCATTGTTAAGGGTAAAGGTAATGCTCACAGCTTCTGTTCTTGTTCCCACGGTGCAGGACGTTTGATGTCTAGAAATAAGGCAAAAAATGTCTACACACTTGATGATTTGATAGAGCAAACAAATGGTGTAGAATGCCGCAAAGATGAGGGTGTGCTAGATGAAATTCCTGGTGCTTATAAGCCGATAGAACAAGTGATGCAAAATCAAGCAGATTTGGTTGAAGTTGTAGCAACACTCAAGCAAGTTCTTTGTGTGAAAGGATAAATTAGGTAGGGTGGGCAATGCTCACCTTTTTTATTTTTTTTAAACGCAGAAGTACGTTGAGGAATAAATGATTGTTTTAAGTGAATCGGCTGAACAAATAGAGCCATCTGCTAGCGCTAGCGAAAATAAATTAATAATCTAATTTTGTCACGCATTAGCTTACGATCTTTTTTGTAGTAGCTCATAAGTTAGTAGGCAACATGAAATCTGAACAAATCTCAGCCATTGAGGTGGCAAGCGGAAATCTTGTACCGATGAGCTGCAAACCTCCTGTATTATCCAGCACTAATCACTGGAACGGGATTGTGCTTGAACAGCATCATTTACCCGCCTTTGAATGTCCAAAGCTTTGCTTACAGCAGCACAGCATTAATATTTGGCTTGCTAATTCATGCCAAATAGACTGGCGACTAGCAGGTGGAAGGTTACAGAGTACGCAGATGAGGAGAGGTTTGGTTAACGTCACTCCAAAGGGGATTCCGACTCAAGCGCGTTGGAATCAGGAAATCAAATTTCTCCTAGTCTCTTTTGATTCCAGTTTATTTAAGAAAGTAGCAGATGATGTGATCATTGGGAGCTATCGCAATATTGAAATTATCCTACAGCGCGGAGTCTGCGATCGCCAAATTCTTCATCTGGGAATGGCACTCAAAACAGAGCTTCAAGCCGGATGTCCATCTGGTAAATTATATGGTGAATCAGTTGCTATTGCTCTAGCAGCCCATCTCCTCAAAACTTATTCTGGAAAACGGCAACTAAATTCAGAGTTTGAGGTTAATCTTTCTATTGATTTCAATGATGAGAGTTTCGATGTAATTCTTTGCTCAACAGCAATAGTCTATTTTAAAGATATTCCTGCTGCTTTACGTAAATGGTATCGTTTTCTCAAACCAGGGGGAATTCTCGGTTTTTCTTGTTGCTCAGAGGAATCTTGTGGAGCGCCACTTATAATCGAAATCTGTGAGAAACATGGCATTTCGCTGACAAGTATAAATGAGCCAACAGGCTCTCCCGAAAAATGCCATCATCTGCTCACAGAAGCTGGTTTTAAAAATATTGAAGTGAAGACTCAACAACTAGGTTTCTACAACAATCTAGAGCAAGCTAAAGAATGGAATGGAGGATGGTTTCATCCTAGAGAAAACCCTTTGTTACAAGTTTCATCAGAGCAAATGGCAGAATTAAAAGCAGATTATCGTCAAAAAATTGAAGCAGAAGCAACAGAGGAAGGTGCTTGGTATGAAAATCTGACTTTTTTTGTAACTGGTCGAAAGCTTTAGAGCAAACTCTAACTTTCTATTGTATTTAGCCAATTCATCAAATCAGCCTCACTGGTGAAATCTAGTAAGACTTCGCCCAAGTTTTCTAACTGAGCCAAGGACAACTCTTGCAACCGAGATTGTAACTGAGAATTAATTGAACCAAGCCGACGATTTAACAGACGCATTACCAGCCTCAGTTCTGATTGCCTTCCTTGTTCAATACCTTGTTCAATGCCTCGTTGTCTCCCTTCTTGCAGTCCTTCTTCAAGAATTTCTTGATAAATGGCAGATTCTCTCATATCTTCTTTCCTCAAAAACTGACGAATTAGTTCTGGCTCGAATACCAACCCAGCAAGAAGTTGGGTACATACCGAGATACTCTGCTTGGTGGCTTCTTCTTCAATCATACTCACCTGAACTGCTACCTGTTGAAGTAACCTTTGAGGAGAATCTGTTCGCGCCAAAGTTGCCAGAGGTAATAACCCAGGAGATAACAATAAAGGTTCTGGATCTTGTTCCCAAATTCGGATGATGCGGTAACGGTGGGCAGTATTGCGGGCAGTAAACTGATCTACAAAGACAGCTTCTGAAGTTGTCGGTTTAAGAAAAATCACTATCTGCTCGATATCGCAATTGTATTGTCGATATAGTCGCACCCAGTAGTCCAACATCCGCAGTGGCAAAGGTGGAGTCGATGCTGGTAAGGTTTGAAACTCTAAATGCAGTATTTGATTGGCAGTTTGCAAAAAGGTTACTGAGTCGGCACGGATTGGTTCTTGATTTAATTCTGTTTTGAGAATTTGGATATCCGTTGCCTCAGATGCGAGTAAGTAGCGGATAAAATCTTCTGGATACTGCTCAACCAGATATTTTAAGGTGTTGTCGTATGTCACGTTGATATTAGTTTATACATAAACTCATGTAGAGACATAATATCGCCACATAAGTAGATAGGCATCAAAAAAGTCCGGTATGTTAAGATATATAAATACTGA
>NZ_JAYGHD010000112.1:0-12935 GCF_034932245.1 Nostoc sp. UHCC 0251 | reverse complement strand
CGGCATAACACACCCTACTGAAATATTTTCAGAAATCAAATATGATTCCTATAGAAGTGTAAGTGTGCGTTACTACTGCTCAAAAAGGTAAATTGGTAGTTGAGGCGACTGCTCAAGTTGGGCAACAATCAACCGTGCTATAGTCCATTGCTGTGGAAGATAGCGCAGATATTCTCCATAGCCTAAATAAGCCCAATACTCAATATGCAAATTTTGTCGCACCTTCATTAAACAAGCGGTTTGAGATCATAAAAGTTTGTATCCTGAATTAATAGGTCTTAATAAATAGTTCTTTAAAACTGGTGCAAGAAGATTTTAGGTTAATTGTTGATTTAGTTTTAGTTTTAGGTGTTGCAGCCTGCGGCGGACTGTTGGCGGCGCTTTTGCGACAACCCGTGCTGCTAGGGTATCTCATTGGCGGGATGATCATTGGCCCAGCAGGACTCGGATTGATTAAAGAACTTATTCAAGTAGAGACTCTGGCACAGTTCGGGGTTGCCTTTTTATTATTCGCCTTGGGTGTAGAATTTTCCTTAGCGGAACTTAAGAAAGTAAAAGCGATCGCTCTTGGCGGAGGTGGACTCCAGATTGCTCTGACAATTTTGGTTACAGTTGTGGTATGCGGATTAACCGGAGCCTGGGGAGCCTTACCTGCTAAAGGTATGTTTTTGGGGTGTATTCTGTCCTTGTCTTCTACAGCCGTTGTCCTCAAGTGCTTGATGGAGCGTAACGAAACAGAAACGCCTCACGGGCAAGTGATGCTGGGGATTTTGGTAGTCCAGGATTTGGCACTGGGACTGATGCTAGCAGTCTTACCAGCCCTCAACCAACCTCCAGAAACCATTGGTATCGCCGTGCTAACAGCACTGCTGTGGATTGCTTTATTTGCTGCTGGGGCAATAGCTGCGGGGATTTGGCTGATACCGCCTTTGTTGCGGTTGCTAGCCCGTACCGAAAGCCGAGAACTATTTTTATTAGGAGTTGTAGCCCTGTGTTTGGGCATTGCTCTGTTAACAGAGTATTTAGGGCTGTCAATTGAAATGGGGGCATTTGTCGCGGGTTTGATGATTTCTGAGGTGGAGTACGCCGATCAAACCCTAACTTATGTCGAACCACTGCGAGATATCTTTGCCAGTTTATTTTTTGCCGCTATTGGCATGTTAATTGACCCAGTGTTTTTGTGGAACAACCTGGAATTAATTTTAGGGCTGGTGGCACTAGTTTTCGTAGGTAAATTCTTGATTATCACGCCTCTAGTAAAGCTATTTGGCTACCCTTTAAAAACAGCCATAATCGCCGGTTTAGGACTGGCGCAAATTGGGGAATTTTCCTTTGTTCTCGCTAGTGAAGGGCAGTCATTGGGGTTAGTGTCTCGGCAGATATACTTATTAATTTTGGGAACCACCGCAGTCACTCTCATGCTTACTCCCTTTGTTCTGCGGTTAGTGCCATTTTTATTTAACTTTGCCGAATCAATGCCCTGGTTGAAACCGTATTTACAAGAAGATCAGGTACGGGATGTGTCGGAAGATTTGCCCTTCAAAGATCATCTGGTAGTCTGCGGTTATGGGCGAGTCGGCAAAAATTTAGTGAAGTTGTTGCTGCAACACGACATACCTGTGGTGGTAATCGACCAATCAGAGAGGAGAATTCAGCAGTTGCGTGAGGCTGGGGTGTCTTATGTATATGGCAATTGTGTGAGTTTACACGTTCTGGAAACCGCCGGGGTGAGTCATGCCAAAGGAATGGCGATCGCACTCCCAGACCCCATGAGTACCCGTCTTTGCTTGAAACGCGCTCTGGAATTGCGCCCAGAATTAGATTTGGTTGTCCGTGCTACTCAGGATAAAAATATTGAGGTGCTGTATCAATTGGGAGCCAAAGAAGTTGTGCAACCAGAGTTTGAAGCCAGCTTAGAAATGGCAACTCATCTATTAACAAGCTTAGGCTTGTTGTCGCCAGCTGTCGTCCAAGGGGAAATGCAGCAAATCCGCAACGATCATTATTTAGATTTTCGCCCAGAGCGTTCTGCCACTGAAGTTGCTCGTGATTTGCGCCAAGCAACTCGTGATCTAAATCAGCGCTGGTATCCTCTACCAGCTAATTCGCCCTTAATAGGTATGAGCATAGAAGAAGCAGATATGCGCTACTTAACAGGAGTTAGTTTAATGGCAATTCGCCGCGCCAACGGCGATGAAATCGATTATCCCAATAATCAAACCAGATTGGAAGAAGGCGATCGCTTGTTGGTAGTGGGAGCAGATGAAGAACTGGCGGCTTTAGCAGAATTCGCTAAAGGACAAGCTGCTGTTCCCGGAGAAAATAGTGCTTGCCAGTGGGTTACAGTTAATGCAGATACGCCAACGCTTGGTAAAACCCTTGCAGATTTAGATATTGGCAAGCAATTTGGAGTACAGGTACAGGCGATCCGGCGCGATGGCAAGTTTATCCGTTATCCTGATGGCGGTATGGACTTGCGAGTTGGCGACCAAGTATTATTATGTGGTGGCTTGACAGGTCTGAGTCAACTAGAAGGGTTATTTGCGATCGTAACTTCACTACCCCTTTCTATCCCAGTGGTGAAAGCTGCTGAGGCAGAAGCGCTCAAAGAGTTTTTGCCTGCGGATAATTACCGAGAGTAGTTAAACCAATTCGCAATTCGCAATTCGCAATTCGCAATTCGCAATTCGCAATTCGCAATTACGTTTTGTAACGGGGATTTAGACACCGCCACAACACTTGCGGCTTGATAGAAGTCGGGGATTCAAACCCCTACATTTTGTTAAGAAGATAAGACACAAAGCCCTCATGTAGAGACGCGATTTATCGCGTCTAAATAACAAAATCTACTGGGGAAAAACCTTTACAGTATCACGGGCTATAGATAACTCCACCCTTGTACCCACAGGTAACGCCATATCTGTCATCGTCCGTGCATGAATTTCTTTACCAGAGGGAGTTTGTAAACAATATTGGTACTCACGTCCTAAAAATCGTCGAGTGCGAACAACTACAGGCGCATCAGTACTAGGCTTTAAGATAAAATCTTCTTGGCGGATCATGATTTCACCACTATCATCAGTGTGATTCGCTGTTAACTCAAAACTGCCGATTTCTGTCTCCCACAAATTACCTTGGCGACGAGCCGGAAGGAAATTAGCCTGAGTGACAAATTCAGCGACGAATCTTGATGCTGGATGAGTATAAATTTCTTCTGGTGTGCCTATTTGCTCTAAAATTCCTTGGCGCATGACACCCACTATATCCGAAATAGCTAATGCTTCTTCTTGGTCGTGAGTAACAAAAATTGCTGAAGTACCCGCCGCCTTGAGAATATCGCGCACTTCTTCTCGCAAGCGCAACCTAACTTGAATATCAAGATTGCTCAAAGGTTCATCTAAAAGCATGAGTTGGGGTTGGGGCGCTAAAGCCCGGGCGAGTGCAACCCGTTGCTGCTGCCCACCTGAGAGTTCGTAAGGATAGCGTTTTTCTAAGCCTTCAAGTCTCACCAAATTAATGACTTCGGTTATCCGTTTTTGGATTTGCTGTTTACTGAAATGTTTCAACCCAAAGCCTACATTTTCTGCCACATTTAAATGGGGAAACAGGGCATAATCTTGAAAAACAATGCCGATGTCGCGCCGTTCGGCTGGGATGCAAGTAGAACTATTACAAACTACCTGCCCACCAATTTTAATTTCTCCGGCTTGCGATCGCTCAAAACCAGCAATCATTCGCAACAGCGTGGTTTTACCACAACCAGATGGGCCAAGCAATCCTAATATATCTCCTTGTTGCAACGTCAAAGATACGTTATCTACAGCAGGAAAGGCACTTTCTGCAAACTGCTTGGTGACATTTTGTAAGTCGAGAATTGCTTGTTGCATAAGGTAGATAACAGAAAAGTGGTTAGAACTTTGTTTGCACTTGGGTTTTACTAATTATTTTCTCTTTTTTGACGTTCTCTTGAGATAGCACCAATAAAGTTGAACCCATAGAAACTAGTAGCATCGCTAATGAAGCCGCCGCCGCATCGGCAAAATCTACATTTTCTGTAGCTTGCCAAATTTGCATTGCTAAAGTACTAAAGCCGATGGGTGCTAATAGCATTGTGGCAGGTAGTTCTTTAATTGCTGTGAGAAATACCAGCACCGCACCACTCAACACACCCGGTTGTACCAGAGGGAGGGTAACTTCTCTTAAAGTTTGCCAAGCATTTCTACCTAGACTACGGGCTGATTCTTCTAGCTGGGGATTGACTTGCAAAAGCGAACTGCGAACTGTTCCCACTGATTGCGGTAAGAATAAAACTAAATAAGCAAATATCAGCATCGGCAGAGTTTGGTATAGTGCTGGCAAATAGTTGGCACCAAAAAATACCAAAGATAAGGCAACAACTATTCCGGGAACTCCAAAACCTAAGTAGGAACAGCGTTCAATTATGGCGGTGATTTTAGTCGGGAATCTGACTGCTAAAATTGCTACTGGCAAAGCAAAGATGGTGGTAGCTAAAGCCGCTAGTCCAGCCGCGCTAATGGAGTTGATCATAGTGGGGAATAAGTTCGGGAAAGTGTAGCCAGTGTTAAGTCCACGAATCAGCCAAAATAAGGTGATACCTACTGGCAAAACTACACCGAAGCTAGTAATTAGTAGACAAAAGCCCAAAGCTGGCCATTTCCAAATTCCCAATTTCACAATTTTTGGTGGACGTAGAGAAGCGGAACCACGACTATAATAAGCTGCCCGCGATCGCATTCGATATTCCAACCACAAAATCAGCAACACCAATGTCACCAACATCAAAGATAAAGCTGCGGCTGAGTTGCGATTAAAGCTAGTTTTATATTGCAAAAATATTGCCCGTGTAAAGGCATCAAATCGCATCAGTGAAGGTGTACCAAAGTCGCGTAAAGCATACAAAGTTACTAATAATCCACCTGCAATTAATGATGGTTTCAACTGTGGCAAAACTACCTTAAAAAAGGTTTCTCTGCTACCATATCCCAAACTACGAGATGCTTCTTCTAGAGATGGATCAATACCTTGTAATCCAGAACGCACACTCAGTAGCATATAGGGATAGGTAAACAATGTAATTGCCAAAACTGTCCCAGGAAACCCATAAATAGAAGGTAATTCTTCTACTCCTAATGGTTGAAGCAACAACTGCAAAAAGCTCCCGCGTGGGGCCAAAGTTGCAATCAGGGCAAAACTGCCTACATAGCTAGGAACCGCTAAGGGTAATGTTGTGGCCACTAACCAAAAACGTCGTCCTGGTAAGTCTGTCCGCACAGTTAAAAATGCTAATGGTACGGCAATTAGTGTGGAAAATAATGTTACCGTTGCCGCCATCGCCGCGCTGTTGAAATAAATACTGATATTGCGGGGACGAGAAATCAATTCCCACAACTCTTCCCCGCCAATACCTGCGGTGCGAATTACTAAATATAGTAATGGCAGGGCAATGGCAACTGCCACTACCCCTGCCGCTAATGAGAGAAATAATGGAGGGCGAACCGCTTTCAACTGTTACAAAACTCCTGCCTGCTGTAATAAATTCAACGTTGCTGGCAAATCATCTAAATCTGTCAAGTTAACGTTGGGTGGGTTAAGCTTACTGATTGGTATTTGTTTTGATGGCGCTGGAATTCCTTTTACTAAAGGATACTCATTAGTTTCTTTAGCAAAGTAATTTTGTGAACTCTGGTTGAGCAGATAATCAATTAAAGCCTCCACATCAGCTTTTTGATCTGTGGTATTCGTAATTGCTACTCCTGCCACATTAATCATTGATCCGGCATCTTTGCTTGTGTAATGGTGGGCAACAGGAAAGTTAGGATCATCTTTTTTGAAGCGATACAAGTAGTAATTATTCACTAAACCAAGATGAACTTCTCCCCTTCCTATAGCTTCGACGATCGCAGAGTTTTTACCGTAATCTTTGACACCATTTGCTTTCATCGCTTTGAGCCATTGGAGAGTTTTTTCATCTCCATCTAAGACTCGCATTGCGGTGATAAATGACTGAAAAGAGCCGTTAGTTGGTGCCCAGCCGACTTTACCACGCCATTTCGGATCTGTTAACTGCGAAATTGATTTCGGTAGTTCCCCTTGTTTAACTAACTTGGTGTTGTAGTCAATTACACGAGCGCGTCCAGAAATCCCTAACCAATGCCCTTTCGCAGAACGGAAGCGAGAATCAACCTTATTCAGCAGTTTGGAGGCAATCGGCTGTGTTACCTGTTTTTTCTCCAAAGTGCCTAAAGCACCAGCGTCTTGAGCAAAAAACAAGTCTGCACGGCTATTTTTGCCTTCTTCCAAAAGTGCGATCGCTAACTCAGCAGTATCGCCATAACGCACTTGAATATCTTTATTTAAATCTTTTTTTGCTTTCTCAATTAAGGGGCCAATTAGTTTCTCGTCTCTGCCTGAATAAATCACGAGGGTTTTTGTTTGAGCGTCTACAGCTACCCCAATTCCCCAACCGAGCGTTACGGCTAGAGCGAATGCTGAAACTTTCAGCAATGGTAAAGTTTTCAATCTCCAATCCTCCACGTTAATACTTACCAGGAAGTTTTTTCAATAATCTTGGTATTTTCAATCTTTACCATTAACCTGTAGTGGTAAGCAACAAACTTTATCAAAAAATTTAGATTTTTCCTCCTTCTAGCAGATGCATTCCAGCTTCTTGCAAGTTATATGACTTGTACTTGCTGCATGAGCTTGAGTGTTGCCTCTAAATCGTTAAGATTACTCAAGTCGATTTTTTGAGCTTGTTTTTTAATTTCTTGGAGAGATTTAAGTTTACCTTTGGGCGCAACAGCCGAAGTTAGAGGATACTCATAGGTTTGATTAGCAAAATAGTTTTGGGCATTTTCATTCAGCATGAATTCGACAAACTTTTGAGCAATATTGGGATGTTTGGCGCTGTTAAGAATTGCTACGCCTGCAACATTTACCAAGGAACCCACATCATCGGTAAAATGATGCTCCACAGGAACTTGAGGATTATCTTGCTTAACTCGTTCTAGATAATAATGATTAACAAATCCGACAGCAATTTCGCCGCGAGATAAGGCTTCTACGATCGCACTATTATTAGAATAAACTTTAGGATTGTTAGCTTTAATACCTTCTAACCATTGCCTAGCTTTGTCTTCTCCTTGTGCAACTCGTAAGGCGGTGACAAAAGATTGAAAGGAACCATTTGTGGGGGCCCAGCCAATTTTACCTTTCCACTTGGGTTCAGTAAAGCCAAAAATTGACGATGGTAATTCCCCCGGTTTTACTAATTTAGTGTTGTAATCTACTGTACGTACTCTTCCCGAAATACCTAGCCATTTCCCCTCTGGTGAACGGTAGGTACTATCTACCTGATTGAGAAGAGATGTTGGTAACTGTACTGCTCTATTTGCTTTTTGCATAGCTCCAAGAGCGCCGGCATCTTGAGCAAAAAAGACATCTGCGGGGCTATTGGTCCCTTCTTCCAAAATTGCTGATGCTAATTCAGCAGTATCGCCATAGCGGACTTTTACCTTAGTATTAGTTTGTTGCTCAAATTGCTTAACAAGTTCGCCAATTAGCTTTTCGTTACGTCCTGAGTAGACTACTAGCTCTTTTTCTAATGTACCGCTAGCAGCTGTAGTCGGTGTAGCCTGCCCTGATGGCGATTGGGCAGTATCGGTGGGAGTTTGATTAGCATTACAAGCGATCGCTAATCCCCCGCTAACAGTTGCTAGCCCCACTATATAGACAAACTTACGGCGCTTCATAATTTTCATCCACCAGAAATAAAACTATTACTCGAAATTATCAATAATTTTATTGATTAAATATTTCAATAACATCATAAACTGCTATTGCCACTCTGTTGTCAAACCACATTTTTTTATCACGGTTGCCAATATCACTCAACTTTATGTGCGTGAGCATTGCAATCCAGAGTTCCAGAGTTACTTTACTGCGCTGCTCAATTTGAAGCCTTACCCTGGAGTAGGCGCGATTATTTCCAGAGGTAAATAGGTAAATAGAATTAAATGTAAGGCTTGTGTAGATTGCCTAAGGCATGAAACCTAACTTAAAAAGGAGAGATGTTTTGTTCTATCTTCTAACCTTTTCTAAAAACCTGCCCTTGAAAGCTAACCCCCTTCCCGAAACGGGAAGGGGGAACAATTCAAAGCCTCTCTCCTAAAAGGAGCTACGGTGTACACATAAGTCTTGCCGCAGCCATATTTTTATTAATAAATCTCGCACTGCATTTCTATCCCGCCTCGGAATGAATTCCGAGTCTCAGACTAGGAATGCCGTCCTAGAGGCTGCCGCCTCCCTAATTGAAGTGCATTTCCAGCAAGATGCTGGAAACGAGATTTGAAAAGGCTTTTAGCTTAAGATGCGTAGGTTGGGTTGAACCCAGTGAAACCCAACAAAATCGAGGTTTATCGCAAAAATTTGTTGAATTGGTATAATTTTGGATAAAGTCGAGCTTAAGCAACACGATCGCCTCGGCAGATAGTTGCACTCAAGCGCGGTACAATACCATCATTATGAACAATGATAAAATCGGCTCTTTTTCCTACTTCTAGACTACCGCGATCGCAAAATAGATTAATGGCTTTAGCTGGATTGCTGGTAAACAATTGCATAGCTTGGTAAATAGGCTTGTCCGTCTTCTCGGCAATCATAAAAATGGATTGTAATAGGCTTTGCGGAACGTAATCAGAAGAAATTACATCCACTAAACTGTGTAAAACAAGTTCCATAGCTGAAACATTACCAGAGTGAGAACCATCCAACACTAAATTGGGCGCACCCATCAAAACTTGTAATCCCGAACTGTGTGCTGCTTTGGCAGCTTCTAAAGTAGTGGGAAACTCGGCTAATACTACCCCATCTTGCACCGCTTCCTGAACGTGTTCCACGGTGGCATCATCATGACTTGCTAAGGAAATACCTTTGGCTTTGGTAAGTTCTACTAAAGCCATACGATTTTTTTGTGCATATATTTGTTGCTGTTGCTGACGAATGATGATGAACTCGTCAATTTCTTCAGGAGTAACACCGTATTTACCCATGTAATACTCTTTAAACTTGTCCAACCGGATAAACTGCCGTTGACCAGGAGTATGATCCATCAACGAAATCATTGATAATAGGGGATGATCGGCATATTGCGCTGTAATTTCATAAACCTGTTCATAAGCAAGTTCACAGCGTAGATGAATGCGATGTTCCACACAAAAACTGTCGGCGGCTTGTCTTTGAGAAATGACATCAATCATCGGTGCATAGTTAGTTAAGCGAGGAGAACCAGTTGCTATATCGCCAATTGCGATCGCATCACATACTGTTGTTACTCCCGCATTGGCTAAATCTCGGTCATGATAAACTGCTGCGGCTTCTAAAGGCCAGCGAATACCGGGACGGGGAGACATACAGCGTTCGAGATTATCGGTGTGTAACTCAATTAATCCTGGTAATAGATAATCTCCCTGACCATTTTGACCATGACTCACAATTCCTGGCTGAATATCAGCAATCAATCCATCTCGCACTACCAAAGTACCTAGTAGTTCTTGATCTGGTAGTTGCAGACGATAGTTAGTGTAAATCTGTTCACTCATACTAATTCGTAATTCGTAATTCGTAATTCGTAATTTTTAATACTGGCATCATCGCGTTTTGGTAAATCACCTGTCACTTGTCAAAGATCAATTCGCGGTTACAAAGTTGCGTAGACGCGGAGCGGCTTGTCGTTAGACCTCGCACTTCTTCGTCGTGAAAAATGCCAATTAGGGCACAGCCTTTAGCTTTTTTCTCTTGCAACAGTTCAATGACTACTTGGCGATTTGTAGCGTCTAGGGCTGAAGTTGGTTCATCTAGTAGCAAAATTGGATAATCAACTGCCAAAGCACGAGTAATATTTACCCGTTGCTTTTCGCCTCCAGAAAAAGTAGTGGGGGAAAGAGACCACAATCTTTCCGGGAGGTTGAGGCGATGAAATAAGTCTTTAACTTTGTTATATGCGACATCTATATCTACCCCTAATTCTAATAGTGGTTCTGCGGCAACTTCTAAGGCTGGTACTCTGGGAATTACTCTTAAAAACTGACTGACATATCCAATGGTTTTCTGTCGGACTGCTAAAATTTCGTGGGGAGCGAGTTGACACAAATCAACCCAGTGTTCCTGATGTTTTATCCACACTGAACCACTATCAACGCGATAGTTAGCATATAAACAGCGCATAAATGTAGATTTCCCACTGCCGGATGCTCCAGAAAGGGCGACACATTCCCCAGCATTAACGCTCAAAGACACTCCTTCTAGTACCGATAGATTAATGCCTCCTTGCTGATGCAGAGTAAAACTTTTTCGCAAATTCTCAACTTGCAAAAGTGCTTTGCCAGAAGAGCTTACTGGACTATGATTAACAGTTAATGATTGCATAGTTAAGAAAATAGATGATTGTTGACTGATGACTGATGACTGATGACTGATGACTGATGACGGTAAACACTTTGTTGAGCAGTCAACCGTCAACCGTTAACCGTCAACCGTCAACACATCAGGGTGTTAAAGCGGCGCTGACTAGTAATTGAGTGTATGGATGTTGTGGATCATCAAGTACTTGGTCAGTTAAACCTGATTCCACCACTTGTCCTTGTTGCATGACTAATAATCGATGTGCCAGCAGTCTGACTACGCCGATATCGTGGGTAACTATAATCACGCTGAGGTTAAAATTGCGGACAAGCGATCGCAACAAATCCAATAACCGTGCTTGCACCGACACATCCAACCCGCCTGTCGGTTCATCCATCAATATTAATCGAGGACGCGTCACCAACACACGGGCAAGTTGTAATCTTTGTTGCATCCCCCCAGAAAAGTTGACTGGCAGATCATCTATCCGTGTGGGGTCAATTTCCACTTGTTGTAGCCAATGAGCAGCCTCATCCCGAATATTGCCATAGTGCCGCACTCCAATATCTAGTAGGCGTTCGCCGATATTTGCTCCAGCACTGACCTTCATACGCAGACCATCACGGGGATTTTGCTGCACAAAACCCCACTCAGTTCGCATCAACAACCGCCGTTTAGCTTCCGCAAGTTGAAAAATTTTTAAGTCTTCATCGCTACGGTTAGTATAAATAACATTACCTTTATCAACTGCAATGTGATTGGCAATCGCACTCAACAAAGTAGACTTACCTGAACCTGATTCTCCAACAATACCGAGAACTTGCCCAGGAAAGAGATTAAAAGAAATGCGATCGCACGCTTTAATTGCGCCGTAAGATTTACTCAGTTGGTGAACCTGTAAAAGAGGTTTAGTCATTAGTCAACCGTCCCCCACAAAAATCTGTATCAGAGCAAATCCACATTCGCCCACCTTGATCATCAATAACCACTTCATCTAAATAGCTTTCTGTGGAACCGCATAACTCACAGGCTTTATCCCATTTTTCGACGGTGAAGGGATGGTCTTCAAAGTCTAGGCTTTTAACTTGGGTGTATGGTGGTATTGCATATATGCGTTTTTCTCTCCCTGCACCAAATAATTGTAGTGCTGGACTCATATCCATTTTGGGATTATCAAAACGTGGGATCGGACTAGGACTCATCAAATAGCGGTTATGCACCATTATCGGATAGTCGTAGGATGTAGCAATATGTCCATGTGTGGTGATATCTTCGTAAAGCTTGACGTACATAGCCCCGTATTCTTCTAAGGCGTGCATCTTGCCCGTTTCTACAGATGAGGGTTCTAACCAGCGTAAAGGTTCGGGAATCGGTACTTGGTAAACTAAAATCTGTCCTTCTTGTAGTGGCGTTTCGGGTATGCGATGGCGAGTCTGAATTAGAGTCGCTTCTTGTGTGCGTTCTGTGGTTTTTACACCACAAACTTTTTGAAAAAAGCGACGAATATTAACAGCGTTAGTAGTGTCGTCTGCGCCTTGGTCAATTACTTTTAATACATCAGTTTGACCAATCACAGCAGCTGTTACCTGAATTCCACCAGTACCCCAGCCGTAAGACATGGGCATTTCTCTGGAAGAAAAGGGAATTTGATGTCCTGGAATCGCCACGGCTTTCAGCAAAGCACGACGAATGGAACGTTTTGTTTGCTCGTCTAAGTAAGCAAAGTTAAAGCCTGTTTCTGGGGAACTCGGTGTCCCCTCTGGGGATAAGGGGTAATGGGGATTGGGAGAGATATTCATTTTATTGGCGAGATCAAAGAGGCGGTTATAAATTGGTTGAAGTGGTTTAAATCAGGTGTTGGCAGATTTGTAATTTTGGCTTTGTCGTCATAAATCCTTAACTGCACAGCATCTTGAGCATAAGGTTGCTGAATAAATTTCTCTGCCTGTTCAGGGGAAAATATGCCTCCTTGCAGTTCTAAGCTGCGTTTGGATGCGGCTGAGAGGCTATCCCAATATTCAGGAACAACTGAGCAAAGATAGCGTTTGGCGACGACATGAAGCTTAATTGGTTGTGTAACTGCTGGCCCAAACATCTGACGTAGTAAGGGAATGGCTCGATGTTCATGTTGATCGTCTATACCTTTGGTGGCTGGATTATCTCCCAAGTTATGGATTAAATGCCCTAAGTCATGGAGTAGACAAGCGGTAATCAATTCATGGTTTTGACCTGATATTTCAGCGAGGCTAGCACATTGCAAGGCGTGTTCTAGCTGACTGACGGCTTCTGCACCATAGGATTGAGAACCCTTTTCGGTGAACAGGTCAACAATGCTTTCAATGGTAGGTTTCATAATAGGTAACTGATGACTGTTGACTGTTAAGTGGGGGTGGGGATTGAGATATTTATTGAGTTTGGTATCGAATGGCACTAATTGAAGATACAGCCCTTGCCCCAACTGGTTCCCAGCCTCCAGGCTGGGAAACCATTCTCGGAGGCTCCGCCTCCATAGC
>NZ_JAYGHD010000111.1:0-13033 GCF_034932245.1 Nostoc sp. UHCC 0251 | reverse complement strand
CTGCCCTCTGCCTTCTGCCTTCCCCAACCAAGATCACCAAAAGTTGCCAAGAACCCATAAACTGTCCGTTACGGACAACTTATGGTGTAAGTCACACACAAAAGTGTGACTGTAATCATAAGTTTGCCATTTTTGAAACCATAACTTTGCCGCAGTAAGAGTTGAAAAGTAGATTATTACGTTTATTGGCTAAATAGAAAAAGTTGAGTTTTGAAATGATAAGCTTGCCGAAAGTAGAAAAATAAAGCATAAACCTGCCGAAAATAACGGTTTTTCTGTATGCTCAGCGACCAAGACTTTGAAGACTGGTGTCGCCGCCTTTGTTTAACAGAGACGACAAAAGAGTTTGTGCAAAAAATCCGTTGTTCAGAACCTGTAAGGATTGTAGGTGGCGGAGCGAAAAATGTTTGCGGTAGCTATCCAAGCCGCAAAATGGGGAAAACAATTCAGTTTGAATCTCATAAAGTAGAACTGCCAGCGATCGTCGAATACGAAAATGACGAAGATGTTTTGGAATACTATGACCAACCAATTCGCTTAAGCCTATCATTCAAATCAAAGAGCGGACGTTGTGTGGTGACATCTCACACTCCTGATTTCTTGATCATACGCCGTAACTGTGTGGGATTTGAAGAATGGAAACCGAGCGAACGTCTCAAAACATTAGCTCAGAAACAACCCACACGCTATCAACAGAGCGAAGACGGTCAATGGCACGCTCCACCAGCAGAAACTAAAGTTCAGCCACTTTTACTGTACTACCATTTACGTACAGATCAAGAAATAAACTGGATTGCTTACCGCAACCATCAGTTTCTGAAAGCTTATTTCAATCAAGAAAATACAGTTAACTCAGAGGTAAGAACAACGGTTGTTGAGTGCGTGAGAGCTAACCCTGGAATGACTCTGAAAGAACTATTAGAATCAACCAGTACCAATTGGGTAGACGATATCTATGCCTTGATTGCAACAAAGCAATTATATGTAGACCTCAAAGCAGCAGCTTTGAGTGAACCAGAACAAGTTCATCTTTTCAGCAGTCAACAGATGGCACTGGCATATAATGTCATGATTGCTCAAAGAATTTCTACCACTATCGCCAGCGGACAACGAATTGATGTGGCGGTTGGCTCAACCCTTGTTTGGGATGGTAAAAGTTGGTGTGTACTTCAAATTGGAGACACAAAAATTGCTCTCCAAAGTGAAAATGAACTGATTGGGTTAACTCATGCAAACTTTGATGCACTCATTGCACAAAAAGAAATTACTCATATTCAACCTAAATCTGCAAAAACAACAGAAATTTGGGAACAGCTAAAATGCGCCAGTCCCGAAGATTTGTCCGTGGCTAACTACCGCTATAAAATCATTGAGCCATATTTACATGGAAGACCGCCAATTAATAGTTCTGTACCTGAGCGGACAATCCGTAGCTGGAAATCCAGATTTAATAAGGCTCTTAATAATTATGGCTGGGGCTATATTGGTTTACTACCCAATCGGGGAGACAAAGGAAATCGAGTAGACCGCTTTTCACCCGATACTTGGGAGTTCATCGACCGAATTATTGAACAGCATTATGAAAATCTCAAACAGCGAGGAAAACTGGCAACTTACGGTATTCTCGTTAGAGAGTGGGAAAAAGCAGGAAGAACAGACCCTTGCCCCAGTCGGATTACTTTCTGTAAGCGTATTAATCAACGAGATCCAGTACGGCAAACTCGCCAAAGACAAGGTAGTAGAGCAGCTTACCAAAAGAATCCTTTTTATCACGAATTAACGCTTTCCACGCCTAACCACGGCAGTCGTCCATTTGAAATCTGCCACATTGACCATACGGAATTAGATATTGAGTTAGTTTGTTCTCGCACTGGACGTTGTTTAGGCAGACCTTGGGCAACGATTCTGATTGATGCTTTCTCCCGCCGCATTTTTGCCATCTATTTAACTTTTGATCCACCATCGTATCGCTCTTGCATGATGGTGTTGCGAATTTGTGTGCAGCGACTTGGACGTTTCCCAGAAACATTAATAATGGATAATGGTGTAGAGTTTGGCAGTATTTACTTTGAAACTCTTCTGGCGGCATTTGCTTGCACAAAAAAACAACGCCCCGTTGCTAGTCCAAGATTTGGTTCGCTTATTGAACGTTTTTTTGGCACAACCAACACAGAATTCTTTTACAACCTAAAAGGCAATACTCAAATTACTAAACAGGTTCGCTTGGTAAATAAAGCAAATAACCCAAAAGTACAAGCTGTCTGGACATTGCCAGAATTATATGAATATTTTTGTGAATATGCTTATGTGATTTATGACTGTAGAGAGCATCCGGCGTTAGGACTCTCTCCTAATGCTGCATTTGAAAGAGGTCTTAATCAAAGTGGAATGCGCTATGGAGAAAAAATTTTAGATGATGAAAACTTTAAAATTTTTACCTTGCCTTCAACTCCGAAGGGAAGTGCAAAAATAATACCAAGAATTGGTATAAAAATTAATTCTATTTACTACTGGTCAATTGATGATTCCTTTCTTAATCCTGAAGTTGAAGGAACTCAAGTCCCAGTTAGATACGACCCATTTGATGTCGGGACTGCTTATGCTTATGTCAAAGGTAATTGGGTGCGGTGTATTTCTGAATATTACTCATCATTACAAGGTCATTCAGAAAGAGAAATTCGACTTGCAAGTATTGAATTGCGCCAACAGAAAAATCACTACAACCAAAAGATAACAATTAGGGCTAAGGAACTTGCACAGTATCTAGAATCAGCAGAAGCTCAAGAAACTTTACAGGCACAAAGATTGCACGATTTGGCTGCACTAGATATGCGTCAATTGCTGTATCAAAATAATATTAAACAGACAAAAACTTATCTTGATGAATATCCAATTAACATTAATACAACCAATCCTACTGAAGTTTTATCACAAACAGATAAATTAAATATTCCAGCAATAGATTTAGAACAAATTCAACCCCATACTCAAGAGGAGTTATGGCAATAAAACACAAACGTCTATTTCCTCAAGCACTCCTTACTCAATCATCAACCGAGCGGCTGAACTATTTTCAGGGGATTACAATTGGACATTTACGGTTAAAACAGGCTTTAGATATTTTGTTGATGAATCTTCAACAACCAACAGATATCTGTGTCTTGTTCGTTGTTGGCCCAGCAGGAGTAGGGAAGACTACTTTACGACTACGAACTGAAAAACTGTTAATGGAAGGTGCATTAGCATCTATGAACAGTAATATTTGTCAGATCCCAGTCGCAGGTATAGAGGCAATTGCTAATGAAGCAGGAAAGTTTAATTATAAAGATTACTACCTCCGGGTTCTAGAATCTCTAGAGAAAATCTCGCTCAATTCAATCACTACAAATAGTACATCAAATTATCAAAAGTATGCAAACACTCTTTCGGCTACATACTTTGCTTCCAAAAGTTCTGATACAGTGCGTCGTGCTTTAGAACAATCTATGCGACACCATCAATTAACAGCATTAATGATAGATGAAGCCCAACATTTGCTGATGGTTGCTGGAGGAAAACAAATGTTACATCAGATGAATTGGATAAAATCTATCGCTAATGTTACTGGTGTCGTACATATTTTATTCGGTACTTATGATTTACTCAACTGCTGTCACCTCAGTGGTCAAGTCAGCCGACGCAGCGATGATATACATTTACCTCGTTATTCGACAGACAACAAAGAGGATATAGCTGAGTTTATGAGGGTTCTCAGAACATTTCAGGCACATTTACCAATGCTAGAAGAACCTTGCTTGGTAGAACAATATGAATATTTTTTGGATTACTCAGTTGGCAGCGTTGGTCTCCTCAAAACTTGGTTGACAAAAGCGTTACGAAACGCCTTGGCAGAGAATGCGACAACCCTCAATGCGAAGTATATCCAACAAAACGAATACTCAAAAGCACGACGGCAGCAAATTCAACAGGAAGCACAAGCTGGAGAGAAGCGATGGCACAACGAGGTTGCAACTGTAACACCCAGTTTGACCAATGAAGATGTAAGGCAACCATCTCAAATCAAAGGTCGTGTTGGGAAACGTCTGGCTAAAAGAGATCCTGTAGGAATTAATCTTGATGTTAGTTGATTATTATACCGAAGATGAGTTTTGGAATCTGGAAAAACCAACAATTCCACAACGTTGTCAATTATTTCCATTAGAGCCAATTGGTGTTGGTACGCTTTATATGGAGAGCTTAAGTGGATATATTGCTCGCCTTGCCGACTATCACACCATAACTGCTGAAGAACTAATTTTGTCAAAAATTGTTCCACTGATGGGGCACAAAACAAGCAGTGCTAGTTCCATCAACATTATTAATCATTTATTTGGAGTTCAAGATTCTTTAACTCCAGCAAGCCAAACCAGAGTTAACATTGCCACTACTCTAATTCAAGTTCTAGAAGAATTAACCCAGCGTCAGGATTTATCTTGTCTGTGGCCATTGAAGTGGGCAAGTATTTTTTTCGAGTTTAGCATTCTGCGCTTACATCAAGCTTGGTGCCCAGTATGCTATGACACCTGGCGTACCAATAATCGAGTAATTTACAATCCACTGCTGTGGTTAGTCAACACAATCAAGGAATGCCCTCACCATGAGCATCAGTCACTGATTCAGCAATGCCCTCACTGCCAGCAAGAGTTTCCACCATTATCAAGGTATTCTCGTCCAGGATATTGCTCAATCTGTCATCTATGGTTAGGTGGACTGCAACTCAATCAAGTAGTTAATGAAGAAACTGAAAGCGTTGACTTTTGGCGGCAACAATTGATAGCTCCGCTCTCTAATCAAAGCAATAAGCCTCTGTGGCAGTGTATGTGGTTCGATGATGTCGAAGATTTGGCTGCCAATACACCCTCTAACTTCCTACCACCCATACATCAAAACTAATTTTTCACCGAAACTTGCCCAGGCGTTTTGAAAGCATAAACGTGCCGCCCCGGCAAACTTATGGTTACAGTCACAAAAAGTGTTGTATATCAAGGGAAGTAGTGTTAATCGTAGTTTATGTCGGATAAAAGATAAGGGTATCTTATTTTGTGTTGTAGTCTTGTATTACGATGTAACTTAAAGCATAATGTGAGCAAACACCTTAGTTCATGGTTGGAGACGTGGCAAAATTAACAATTCAGATCCCGGATGAACTAGCCGGGCAGTTAGAAGCTTTGCAAAGTCGCTTACCTCAACTACTTTGGCTATTGTTGGATGCAGATGTGCAACAAACAAGCGAGCAGCCAAAAGTGAATGCACAAACTGTAGAGGTTTCCGAAGTGTATCAAGAAGTGCTGGATTTCTTGATTAAACGTCCAACGCCAGAAGAGATAATTGCTTTTAAAGTTTCATCACAAATACAAATGCAGTTAGAAGCATTATTAGAGAAAAACCGTTCTGCTTCACTAACTCAGATGGAATTAGCTCAATTAGATGTTTACGAACAATTAGAACATCTAATGATTCTGCTAAAGGCCCGTGCTATGGAAAAGTCATGAAAATTTGATGGCCAGTACTTCAATTTCAACAGAACTTCGCAAGCTGGTAGTTAGTAGAGCGTCAGGACGCTGTGAATATTGTTTAATTCACCAAGATTTTTCAATATATACCCATGAAGTAGATCATATTCTTGCTATAAAACATGGAGGTGAAACTTTGGCGGAAAATTTAGCTCTTTCATGTTTATCATGCAATCGTCATAAAGGTTCTGATTTTGCGACAATTGACTCGGCTACCGGAGAAATAGTGCCATTGTATAATCCTCGCCGTCAGATTTGGGATGAACATTTCTATTTTGAGAATGTAAGAATTGAGGGAAAAACTCAAGTAGGGCAAGCAACTGCAAAGTTACTTCAGTTTAATCTTCCTAATCGATTACTACAAAGGCAAGTATTAATGAGTCAGCAAAAATATCCTTGAGTATGTAAAGTTAGTATCTTTATAATAACTAATGGTATAAAAGCCAATTAATGGTTTTATAAAAGTTATAAATACTAGAGAAGAAATATAAACATTAAAATTATTTATTTAGTTAAAGATGGATTATAGCGCAGATTCTTTACCTCCGATAAAACTGATACCATTGGATAGAAATCTGTCTAGTGTGCAAACAACACAACATAGAAGTTCTGTTAAAATTAGCACACCAACCGATATCCGATGGGTAAAGGTGCTGGAATTTTTACGCAGCAACAATCTCGCACCCAACAGCCGCAAGCTTTACGAACGCGAACTCAAACGATTTTTGGCGTGGAGTGAGCTGCACTATCATGAGCTACGCCCACGTCACTTCGCACTATATAAAGAGTATCTGCGAGATGAACTACGGACTGATGTTGGTAAACCGCTTTCAAAAAGCAGCATCAATGCAGGAATTGCGGCTCTCAAAAGCTTTTTCAAATGGATGTGCTACACGTATCCTGAAATTATTTCTACTAATCCGACACTGGGGATAAAACTGGAAAAAGTGCCACTGCCACCAGCCCAAAGTTTGACCGATGAAGAAATGGAACAGGTTTGGTCAGCGTTGGAGTTATTGGGAGAAACAAAGCAACGCGATACAGCACTGGTTCACATTCTCAGTCATGGACTCCGGGCAGGGGAAGTTGTGCAGCTAAATGTTGGCTCATTTGATGGCAAGCTGCTATTTTTACCAGACACCAAAACCAATGAACCACGCTTAGTTCCACTGCGAAAAGAGAGTCGGGAAGTCGTGGCAGATTATTTACAATTGCGCGAACAGCAAGGAGAGGTGTTGTCCAGCCTTAGTCCACTGATGATTTCACACCATGCTTCATACAAGGGTGAACGCTTGAGTTATCACGGGATTTACTTCGCTGTAGAAAAAATCGGTGAAATAGCTCATATTGAGGATTTGCACCCTCATTCATTTCGACATACTTACGCTACTGACTTATTGCTATTGGGAGTTGACCCCAGCCATGCACGAAAATTAACAGGACATCAAAGCGAGAAAGCGTTTCGGCGCTATACCCTTCGCAGCGAACAAGAAGCTGCGATCGCTGCTTACTATCGTGCGATTGGCGAAGAAGCGGAGTAAGGTATGCCCAAGCCACTCGATCCCAAGTGTCAGTTATGCGCCAAGTTACCAACAACTCAAGCTAAAGTGCTGCATGGAACAGCAGGGGACGGGTGTTGGAATCCAAAAGTCTGTCATAATCGCCGTTCGTTTTACCGCCACCGTTCGCAGAATAATTCAGCAGAAATTGATTCAGTAACAGTCGAACCACCAGCAACATATTTTGCAGTGCTGTATTTGTATAAAGAATCAGGGGATAAACCATTACACGCGTTAGGTGCAGAACTCTGGCTGGGGCAACAGCCTATTTGTCGCTTAGAACCAATTCACTGCTTTGGACTAACGGCTGGCAAGATCCGCGCCTATACAGATCAGGTGTTGCAGGCTTTTGCAAAACAATATGGTGTTTCGCTCTATCAATATAAGGATATGTTTGAGATTAGCTCAAGCTACTGCCCAGTGCGACCCTGCCCGTTACATCCAGAATCTTAGAGATGACCACATACCGCCAATTAACAATTTGGGATGTATTAGATGAGTTGTCTGAATCTCCACCAACTTCTTCCCTTGATGCTATGTGGGATTGTTTGGATGCCGAGCTAGAAAATTTACCTTTGGAGGCACAGTTATCAACAGCAGCGCTTGCCTTCAGTCAAATTGCAGATATTCTCAAATCTCGTGCCGAAGTGCTGTTGCAAGATACCCGCGATCGCAATAGTCTTTTGGGGCCAATTGTTAGCACCGATCTCTTTGCTGGTCTAGTGCGGACAACAATGCACCTAGATTTAGATGATTTAATTGAACCGCAAACACCACAAACCTTTAAACCACACGGCCCACACCAATTTTCATATTCTAACCAGGAGGGTGATTCTGTAGCAGCACCTGTTGAGAAAGCGAATGTTTTGGCAATGCTCGATGAGGTGACAACTTTAGAAGATGTCCGCAATTTGGCATCAGATGAGGATGTCCAAAAATGGCAGAGTGCGATCGCTAAATATCTTACACAGGTCAAAGGTGAGATTTCTTTAGTTAAACTGCAACGTGTGTTGCAAATGCCGATGGTGGAGGTGTGGTTGGGATTATTGCTGGGTGGGTTTACACTAGAACAGCGTGGTGATTTTTATCACAACCATAATGTCTGGGTGAAAAGCTCTCCTTCCTTCGACCAATGACAATTCATTCGCTATATAGAATCTATTTGGGAAGCGATCGCCTAAGATAATTGGCAACCTTTTAATGATTTAGTGAGACAAATACAGTCTAGGCAATAGTTCTGGCTTTATTTACAAGTAAGGAGACTCTGATCTTTTTACTCGGATCGTAGCAACACATACAAATTTTTTTGATTACCACGCATGAGGCGAAAATTTTCGTCTAAATAGGTAATATCTGTCCAGCCATTAAAGGAGAGTGTTGATTCCAAAGGCGACTGATTATCGACTCCTAAAGCCTTACGAAAACTAGAGTCGGTCAAATCATTCCTTACACTTTTAACGGATGTTTCTACAAAATCAATATTGAGACGTTTAGAATCTTCTACTGTGTAACGCCCTTCAACTATAGTAATACCTAAAATACCAGACAATAGAGTAAATTCAATTAGGTTATTGTATTGCTGACCAGCTGTATAAACTTCTTGAAAGATACCAGTAACGCTGATAGCCACATTCGGGAGTTTACCAAAAGAGACACGTTCTAGAGTAGTTTCTTGTTCTAAGCCAAATGTACTGTACAAGAGCCGCCAGCGCCCTTGAACCAACTCAAGATGGTTTGTTGGTTCAGTAGTAGGATTTACAGCCTCAAGCGATCGCGCTAATGTCTCGATTTGCAATGCGGCTGTTGGAGTATAGTTAAACCCAATGTCACCAGCTTCTGATATAGAAATCAGTTCTTGTTTTAGATTTACCAATTCGCTAACCATAATTTGGTCTAAAAAAACCTTTTTAGCTCGTGAAAACGGCAGAAGATATCACTCTTTGGTATTAACCGTAGATTCTATCACAATACCTTCTTTTTTTATACTGTAAAAACGACGTTTTACCTTATTTATTTGCAACAAGTATTGAGTTCTATTCATTTCATTGAAGCGATAAGCCATTCCGGCAACGTCTTCTCTACCAGACGCAGTTCGCGTTCGCTTACCGCTTTCATACAACGAGTTAATTGTTGCATTCTTGTATTAAAAATCAAGTTTACTTTTGCTGTCTCCATACAAGGTTGTACTCCCGTTCCACAGTCGCCAGCAATTTTGCCTGCAACGAAGATAAATAAGGTTTAGCTTGTTTCCCCAATCCCTGCAACAACCAATCTACAGAAGAGTCACGGCTGGCCAGTTGATGCAACTGCCGTAACCTCACACACAACTGCTGCATAAAAAAGCAATCTTCATCAAGCAATTTTAGTGATTTCATCTGTTCGATTTTTACGGTGTAGTCGCCATCCCAGGTTTGAACTGTACAACTGTATTCCGCAACATGGCTGACTACGCCCCAATAACCCGCTTTACCTCTCAAGTCTGGGTTATCTTTGGGCAGAAGAATACATATTTCCCCAATATGATAAGGATTGGGTACTTTCGGACTTTCGCGTATCCTGTCCACTACGTCTTTCACGATCCGACCAGATGGAATCTTATTCCCAGCTTGCTCTACTGCCTGCTGCCATACATCCGCTTGTACAACCGGTTCCAACTCAGCTTTCGCCAAAAACCGCAGTTGTCGTTCGTTGGTCGGCATTGGAATTTGCTGACCATTGGTCGGCAAAAACTTTTGAAGATTCTCGTAAACAGCAGTAGCCGAAATCTTCAAGTACGCTGCATCACGACTGTAACCAAAGCGTTCGCGGCAGTATTCTTCAAAAGTTCGGTGCGTGGAACGGTATAGCCGTCTGTCTCTCAACGCCATCAGCGCCTGACCCGCTTCTAAAAATGCACGTTCTACACGGCGTTCCAATTGCAAGCGTAAGCTTTGTTCTTGGTCGGTCAACTCTCTTACTTCAACAGCCGCCACCGTGATAGTTGCTGAAGCTGGGTTTTCGTGCAAAGAAGTATTTTCCTGAGCAGGGTCGGTTGCTAGGTTTGGTTCCTCAGATGTCGTGGGGGTAATTTTCTTGCGTCTAGATGGTGGTTTGTTCATTATTCCACCTCCAGGCTGATAGTAGTTGAACAAATATTAAGTTGTGTCATCATTGAATATAGTGTTTCTTATCTTTACCCACAACAATACCTTGGATGGGGTTTTCCATTGCTTTTTATATTTTGCAGTCTTAAGGCACTACCAAATATAAGACTTTTTAAAAAACCACCATACCAGAGCCACCACAACAGCAAAATACTAAACTTCTTAGCATTTGTTACTTTTGCAAAATGCCTACTATTTGAGCGTATTCTAGAAAATATCCTCTTCAACACACGGATAAAACAACGGCTAATGCTTGATTATTTGACAGCGCGTATTGCATTTTGGATGACTTTGTTTGGAGTACAAGAGTCGTTGTTAGGATTTCGCCTGGGTTATCTCGGTCGTTACTAGTTTCTTTCCATTAGTGCTAGCTTACTCGTAAGCTTTTTGCGCGATCGCTGAGGTAATCTTTGATGTGATTCTCAGCCTGTCCCAAGGTTACAAAGGAACTAAAAATTTCAATTATACTATACAATATAGCTATACTTTTATAGTAGCTAATTATACCGTTATATTAGTTTTCATCAAGCAGATAATTATTACCAAAATAGAAATAGTAGTTTTTTATTCCAAGAGTATTGACATGTTCTTGATTGCTGTATACTATCAATATCTTGTAAATTCAAACTATTCTCAATAACACTGTAATATCTATCAACACTAATTTTTTTGAGCTATTTTCCATCTTTTGCTTAAATAAGGTCATATCTGTTCTGTCCTTATTTAACAAGAGCTACGTAAGATAGAAGTAAATATTACAATTATTAGAATTATTGAAGAAAAAAATCAAATTCAGACTACGTACTTATTCACGTAAAGGAGAAAAATCTTGAGCGACGGCAATAATAATAATTCAGTTAGTGTAGCTTACTTTGATAGCTTGCCACAAAAATTTTCTGAAGGAGATGCTGATGCGCTTTTAGCTTTTGGTCGCCATTTACATTGGGGTTATTGGTCTGACCCAACTCAAGCTAATGGTTCGGTTGCAGATTTTGCTGTAGCGGCAGAGAACTTATCTCGTCTCGTTACTGACGTTGCAGAAGTACAGGATGGTTTAAGCATTCTTGATGTAGGCTGTGGATTTGGAGGAACTATTGCTACTCTCAATGAACGTTTTTGTAATATGCATTTAGTCGGAATAAATATTAATAAAGAACAGCTATCTAGAGCTGAAACAATAGTACAGGCTCTACCGGATAATCACATAGAATTTATTTACGCTGATGCTTGCCAGTTACCATTCCCTGATGGTTATTTTGATGTAGTTTTTGCAGTAGAGTCTATTTTTGCTTTCTCTAGCCGCGAAAATTTCTTTAAGGAAGCAAGGCGAGTTTTACGTCCAGAAGGAAGATTAACGATTTGTGATTTTATTCCTATTGAGGCTTTTTACCGAACCTGGAAATTAATAGAAAAAGCTATTAAAACTCTTATTGTTCGTACTTACGGCTCTCGATCTGTTAATTTTTGTCCTATTTTCGAGTACAAAAATTTAGCTGAAGCTACAGGTTTTGAGCTAGTAAAAACAGAGAATATTACTCGTAATACTCTACCAACTTACCCAGTAGTTAACTCATTAATGCGGCGAGAAGGGGATGAGGAAACTTACCGGGCAACTAGAGGGTTGGAGAGGCTTAGTCGCCGTGGATTACTACAATACATGATTTTATCTTTCCAAGTCTCTCCTCCTTAGTTGGAAGCTGAAAATTAAGATTATATAATTAACATGAAAATATTCAGTTTTCCCAAAGTTATCCAAGTAAGCATAATGATTTGCTTGTTGAATTCTGGAGTAGTAAAAGCACAAATCATCCCAGATTCAACGCTACCTGTCAATTCCGGCATTACTGTTGATAGTGATATTAGCATTATCAATGGAGGAACTAGAGCAGGTAACAATCTGTTACATAGCTTTGACCAGTTTTCCATCCCCACTGGGAAAACAGTTTACTTCAACAATGCAGGAGACATTCAAAACATTATTAACCGGGTAACAGGTAAGTCTATTTCTAACATTGACGGATTACTTCGAGCTAACGGTGCAGCTAACCTCTTTTTGCTTAATCCCAATGGCATTATTTTTGGTTCCAATGCCAGCTTGAATATTGGCGGTTCTTTTTTAGCAAGTACAGCTAGTAGCTTAAAGTTTGCTAATGGAACAGAGTTTAGTACTACTGAGACTCAAATTGCTCCTCTTTTAACTGTAAGCGCACCCATAGGTTTGAACTTAGAAAACAATACTGGTGAAATCCGTGTACAAGGTTCAGGACATACCTTGGGTATTTCTTCCTTGTTTTCACCCATTTCAGGGGCAGGTGCTAGCGACAATGGTCTGCGGGTTTTGCCGCAGAAAACCTTAGCCTTGATAGGTGGTGGCATTGCTTTAGAAGGAGGCAATTTGACAGCACCAGGAGGACGGGTAGAACTTGGTAGCGTTGGTAATGGAATAGTTACCTTAAATCCGACAACCTCCGGTTGGGTGTTCGGATATGAGGGATTACAAAACTTTCAAAATATCGAACTGTCTAAACGAGCATTGGTAGATGCTAGCGGCTCTGGAAGTAGTGCCGTTCAACTAGTAGGAAAACAAATTTTTTTGACTGAAGGCTCAGTTGCGTTGATTCAAAATCAAGGCACACAGACTGGAAGCGGTATAAATATACAGGCTTCAAATTTACTTCAATTAAGTGGTACTTCTGTCGATGGAATGATCCCTAGTGGAGTTGAAATAAGCTAATCGGCATTTAAGCTGCATAATATAAATGCAGAGTCGGTTGAAAAT
>NZ_JAYGHD010000110.1:0-13071 GCF_034932245.1 Nostoc sp. UHCC 0251 | reverse complement strand
CTGGCTCCCCTACATATACTTAGATTTTTTCATAAATCAAATACTAGTCCTATAGTATTTATTACTGATTGGGCAACTTTTTGCCATAAATTGCTCCGCATTATTAAAAAAAAATTGTATCTATGACAGATTGTCATACTTTGGCGTTGATTTTATTTAAAATGAGAAAGGAAAAAAAATTGTTTGTTAGGAGAGAGCCATGAAATTAATTTCGGCAAGCTGGCGACGCCTTAGTTTAGCTGTGTTAACGATCCTTTTAGTTGTTAGCAGCTTTGCTGTTTTTACTCCCAGTGCTTCGGCTGAAACTTACAGCGTGAAACTGGGTAGCGATAAAGGAATGCTGGCATTTGAACCGAAAAAGTTGACAATTAAACCAGGTGACACAATTGAATGGGTGAACAACAAAGTTCCTCCCCATAATGTTGTGTTTGATGCTGCCAAAAACCCCGCCAAAGACGCTGCTTTAGCAAAATCCCTGTCTCATAAGAATTTGCTGATGAGTGCTGGTCAAAAGGAAACAACCACCTTCCCCGCAGACGCACCTGCTGGTGACTACACTTTCTACTGCGAACCCCACCGTGGTGCTGGTATGGTTGGTACAATCACTGTCGAAGGCTAGAAACCTCGCCGTTGACACAAGATGATTTATCAGTGAAATTAACTCATCGCAACACGCCACACTCCTAGAGTGACGCACACAATGAATAAATGGCGGTAACGAGTCCGTATCATCCCTTAAGATGCTAAGTAACCTGTGGCGATACAGGGGTGAACTCGTTACCGCCAATTTTGATCAAATTTGACTTAATCAGGGATTAATCGCGTTTATACTCTTGCTGGAGGCTTGTTGCGAGGAAATTCTATTGAGAATACTTTTATTAATTCTACTGTTGGCGATCGCTATATTCATATTGACATTCATTAGCCCAGCACTAGCTGCCGAAGCATCCAACGGTGCTAAAATTTTCGAGGCTAACTGCGCTTCTTGTCATATAGGTGGCGGTAATATCCTTATTAGCCAGAAAACCTTGAAAAAGGAAGCATTGTCAAAGTACCTAGAAAATTATAATAGCGACTCAATCGAGGCGATTATCCACCAAGTGCAAAATGGTAAAAATGCTATGCCTGCTTTTAAAGGTAAGTTAAGTCCTGAGGAGATTCTGGAGGTAGCTGCTTACGTTTTTCATAATGCAGAACAAGGCTGGTGAACTACCTATACTGTACCGAAGGACAGTGTGACGAAGTAGCGATCGCTACTTTGTCAACTTCTAAAAACGGTATTTTAAAAATGAATGATAAATTTAGAATCTTTATCATTCATAGCTTTTAGCTTATTCATAATCCAAAATCACCAAAGGGTGATTATTTTTCTGGATTAGACTTTTCTCTGTTTTCCTTCACTTCACGCAACCGTTCTACTAATTTTGCATCCGATTCAGCAGAAGGTATAGGCTGACTCTTATTGACTCTCGGCAGCACTAACGGTTCAGAAGTTTTAGGCTGGCTATTTCTAATTCGTAGTTCAGGGAATGGTTTAGAAGTAACTGCTGGTGAGGGCGTAGGTTGATTGCTATTGACCCCCGGTGCAGAGAATGGTTTAAGAGTACCTGTCGGTAAGGACGCAGGCTGGTTATTTCTGATTTGCTGTTCAGAGAATGGTTTAAGAGTACCTGTCGATGAGGACGCAGGCTGGTTATTTCTGATTCGCAGTTCAGGAAATGGTTTAGAACTATCTGCTGGTGAAGGGGTAAGCTGATTGTTATTGATTCCCGGTACAGATAATTGAGTAGCCCCAGTGGTGTTGCTAGTGCTGTTTTGGAAAACTAAGTTAAATGGATAGGAACTGATCCGTTTATCTCCCTTGGGTGATTCCTTGTTGAAGTATTCCCTTGCTTGTGATTGCAATTCCTGAGAAACTAACTTGTCTTGAAACTTGATATCTAAGACCTTACCATCAGGATCTACCACTAATACACCCAAAACAGCGCCTTCAAGATTTGGCTTATCGGTGGGTAATGTTTGGCGGATGACTGGTTTTTGTTCAGCGTTCGGGTATTCTTGCTGGACTTCTTTTCTCAGTTTGGCATAAGACTCTAGCTGTGCAATTGCTAGTTCAGTTCCTTTGGCAGATAAATCGGTTGCTTGTGAGGTGGTTGCCCTAACTAGGGTTAAGCTATCCCCACCCCTTGGGGCTTGTTTTAGAGAATTTATTAGCTGGTTTTGAGAACTTCTAGACGCATCATTAATCGGTTGCGTCATCTGTGGATTCGTATTTACCTGTGCTGTTGTAATGGGGCTAGTGTCAGATAGATTCGGCGGTTGGGCATTTTGCAGAATCTCATCAGGTATTTTCTGCGACTGCAATTCTGGTAATCTATTTACAGCCAGTGGCTTAGGTGCCTCGTATTTGGTGTCACTGACATCCACACGAGGAACTGATGGAGAGAATTTGGGGCTGGTGTTGAATTTAGAATTGTCAAATTTAGAGGCGTCAAATCGCAAATTATTACTAGAAATCATCCGCAAAGACTGCCTTGTAGGCAAAGAGGAGACTCGATAGCTATTCGATGATGGAGGTAGCGGAGGCAGTACTAGCTGACTGGATGGCGCTGGTGCCAATGGGGGCAATACAGTTTGGGCGCTAAAGTTGGGATCAGAAAGTGGCGCTATTGGAGGAAGTTGTTGTAAACCAATTTGGGGTGTACTTTGCGGCAAACGGCTTTGGTCGGCTTGGCTCAATTCCAAAAGTCCGACTGTTTTGGATGATGCTGTATCTTTGGGTTTGCTAGAATCCATAGGCATCAATGGCACAATCATTGCGATCGCACCGTGGATGCCAAGAGAAGCTATAGCTGCTATCCCAATTGGCTGGCTTAAGATTTCTGGTATATTTTTAAACAGGGAGACGTAAGACATAGTTGTTATCGTTCACTCGACTCAGTTGCAGTTGACTAGCGATTTTCTCTTTGTTGACTATATTGCAAGATAGTGCAATATATGCGTCCCTCTAAGGAAATAATAACTTCCTATTTTGGCCATTAAAAAGCCAAAATACTCGTTTATTAAAGTTTTTAATTGATCAATGACGCTGTATCATGTGTTCCAATTTGAGCTTGCTAAAGAGATATTTGAAAAATTACTACTTTTGATTCCTTATCGTTATGAAGCACACAATTGAAATTGATATCTGGGATATTTATAAAATTTCAGTTAACACACAAGTTTGAGAAAATTACAACATCTGCTGAAGTGGCTTTATTCTTTCTACTGTTTTCAGTCAACTACGCTTCTGTAACAGATGGCACACCTAACATATCCAAGAGTAGTCCCTATCTGAAAATCCTACCACATCAGCAGTCCCTAAAACTGTTGCAAATTGTACAATTTTATTGACATTGTAGTTCTAAACCCCACCAAAGCTATTTGGTTTTTTATAAAAGGAGTCAGTCATGCGATCGCAATTCATTATAGCTTTTGAATTCTGACTAGTTCTTCGTAGAAAAGTTTCAAACCCTCAATCATTGCATCCAAAATTCAAAATGCCGTTACCGACAGTTATTGTACCGGGATATCTTGAAAGCGCGATCGCTTACCGTCAACTAGAACAATCTCTACAACAGTTAGATTTTCCCACGGTTACAGTACCACTGCGACGGCGCGACTGGTTACCTACTATTGGAGGAAGACCTGTAACACCGATTCTACAAAAACTCGATCTGACGATCAAGCATACATTGCAGCAACATAATGCTACTCAAATTAACTTGATTGGTCACTCAGCAGGAGGTTGGATATCCCGCATTTACATGGGAGAAAAGCCCTATTTAGGACGCGGTAATGTCAAACCATCCATCTGGAAAGCACATCCCCTGGTTGCTACTCTCATCACTTTGGGTACACCCCATATTAGTCAAGAACGGTGGACACGCTCCAATCTAGATTTTGTCACCAATAATTACCCAGGAGCTTTTTACAAAAACGTTCATTACGTTTGCGTAGCTGGCAAAACTATCTTTGGGGAAAAGCGGCGCGGTAGCTGGTTAGCTTACAGTAGTTACCAATTAACCTGTGGTAAGGGCAACACTTGGGGGGACGGAATTACGCCCATTGAAGCTGCTCACCTGGAAGGGGCAGAAAATCTGGTGATTGAAGGCGTGAGGCATTCACCGAGAAGTCCTGGAATTTGGTATGGCTCACCAGAACCCTTAAAAGCTTGGGTACAGTATTTGATTTAAAAAACTTTATTTTTATATAAGAAAAGTAAAATTTATTAAAATTTCTTAGCTAAAATATAATAAGAATAAATACCTAGTTAAGAACAGGAGGGGTGAGCTATGGAAAGCACCCAGTTCGATAGGATTTTGCGACGAGTAGCGACGATAATATCAGTCGTGATTTTAACTCTGTGCTTAATTTATATCTCTACCGGAGTATTGCTGTCTTTTTACTATGAACCGACAGCAGGCGGAGCTTATAACTCATTGAAGATGATTAATACACAACTGCCATACGGCTGGTTGTTTTGGAGAGCGCATGATATTGCTGGTAATGCGGTAATTGCGATCGCTCTGATTCAAATTGTGGTGATGTTTTTAGGTCGGCAATTTCGCAAGAGTTGGCTGACTGCTTGGATTAGTGGGATTTTGTTGACCCTAAGTGCGATCGGGCTGAATTGGACAGCTATGATCCTAGATTGGACTCAGGAAGGATACTGGCGTTTTAACATTGAACTAGGAACGATCGAAGCCATTCCTTTCATTGGTGGACAACTGCGCGACATTCTGACTGGGGGTGGAGCGATTAACACAATTACTGTGGAACACCTTTACACAATCCATAGTTATCTAATTTTGGTGGCGACGCTAATTCTTGCCATAGTGCATTTATCTGCTTTACTGTGGCAGGAATGGGAAATGTATCAAGAAACGCCAAGACCAGAAATTGATAATTTGCAACAACCACCAGAAGGCGAATTTATTCCTTCCCAAGGCTCATAAATAGTCAAGAGTTAGGAATTCTTTCTTCTCCTGCCTCCATCCCTCTCATCCCCCAGGGGTGTCAGTAGTGAAAAGTTGAGATATTTTGGCAAGGGGGACTTCTTCAACTTCCGCTAACTTTTCTAAAGAGAGGCGAGTGGACTGGGTAGCACCAGATAAGCGTTTTAAAAGCTTAGGTCTGGGATCGTGCAACAAGTAGATAATGCGATCGCCAACTTCCCACTCATATTTTGCTGGCACTACTTGTAAACGTTCTTCCCGTTCTACCAATAGCGGTATCAACGCCCCAGTCTTAATCATTTCTTGGATACGCTCATTTTGACTAGAAAATTCTGACTCAGTTAGAGTGGTTGTTCCTAACTTGACTCGCCCATCATTCAAATATTCATTCCAAATCTTAATTGCTAAGTCTGGGATAAAAGCTTGATTAACTTTATTACTGACAGAGTTACTTGCTTGCGGATCGCGGGGGAAAACAGCTAAGACGCGTGGCGGATTAAACTCCTCAGATGCCCGTTGAGCCAAAACAAAATTCACCTCGCCATTACTTGTCATAGCCAAAAAAGTACCCATCGAGGCAAGTCCTGCCTCTTCCAAAACAGCAGCATCTAAAGCACTGCTGGCAATAACCCGCAGATTTTGCGCCTCAGCTTGAACAAGATATTGGGGGTCAGTATCAATCATGACCACACTTTCTCCCCGTTCTTGAAAGAACCGGGCAATTAAAAGACTTAAGGGATTACAACCCACAATCACTGCCCCAGTTGCATCTTTGGAGGTGATTTGCAGGCATCTAGCAACCCATCCAGCTGTTAGACCCTGGCAGACAACAGTCATGATAATTGTCAGAAAAACTAAAGCTTTAATGGAATCACCGCCGTTAATGCCGCGCTGTGTTAAGGAAATTGCAAAAAAAGAGGCTACGGAGGCGGCAACAATTCCTCTAGGAGCAACCCAGCTTAAAAACAGTTTCTGTCGCCAGTTTAGATCACTGTTCCAAGTACACAAGAGGATATTAATCGGGCGAACGACAAACATTAGTACCAAAACAGTAAATAAACTACCCCAACCCAAAGCAAACACACTGGCAATGGATAAATCAGCAGCTAATAAGATAAATAGCACCGAGACGCTGAGAATTGTTAGTTGACCTTTAAAGCTCCTTAACAGACGTTCTTCTGGAACTGAGGAGTTAGCAAAGACTGCTCCTGCAACTACTGTTGTCATTACTCCTGATTCACTGCGGATCATTTGCGATAAGGTAAACAAGCTCCAGAGTATCGCCAACACCGCTAAGTTTTTTAGCTCGAATGACAAAAAATCAGCGCGTTTGAAAATCAAACTCATCAGATAACCGCCAGCACCGCCAATTGCCGCACCAACACCCAGGCGCATGAGTAAACCGACGATCGCATTAATGGGGTCAGCATCGCCATTTAAAATCGTATCGAGGACAACGAAGGCGAGGATAGCCCCTACAGGGTCAATTAAAACCCCTTCTCCTTCCAAGAGTGTTGCTACTTGTCGATCTACATTGATTTGTTTGAGCAAAGGGCCAACGACGGTTGGGCCTGTAACCACAACGATAGAAGCATAGAGAAAAGCTATGTTCCAGGGAAATTCACCCAGCCAATGGGCTGCCATACTCCCACCAAGCAGTGTGATTAGCGTTCCTAGAGTGACGAGCAATTGCAGGCTGACTGAAACTCTACCTAACTCACGCAGATCCAAGTTAAGTCCGCCTTCAAACAAAATGATTGCCGTTGCTAGGGCGACAATAACTTCCAATCCAGTGCCTAGCAAATGGGGATGCAACAGCCCGATGCCATCAGAGCCAAAGAGGATGCCCAACAACAATAACAAGACGATGCTGGGTATGCGAAAGTATGCAGCCAGCACTTGGGCGCTAATGCCTGCAAGGACGGCGATCGCCATCTGTAGGGTAATTTCAAAAGATGCTTCCATGTTGTAGATTTTGAGCGATTTATTTCAAAATCTGTTGTAAAAAACCGTAGACATTAATTTTACACGGTACAACATCATACCCTTTGTCCATTGCTGAATGTAGCGTTTTTTCTATCTAGATATCCCTTTAAATCCCTAGCGCCGGTTTTTAATGTACCCTGCGGCTTCTCCCAGAAGCATCTACAAAATTCTTTGTGTATCTCCATGTCTTTGTATCCTCTTCAAGCTTTCGCCTCCACCCAGTTTAGCCGTCACAAACTTTTTTTGGCAAAACCTGTTGACAAAGGTCAGGAAATTGGTTAATTTATAAAAGGTCTGAGTCCGATGCCCCCATCGTCTAGAGGCCTAGGACACCTCCCTTTCACGGAGGTAACGGGGATTCGAATTCCCCTGGGGGTACTTAAAAACAATAGAAAAGCAAAATGAACTTTTGCTGTAAATCTACAGAGTAAAACTATCATCCAGTATTTTTGCTGGATGATAGTTTTACTATTAATTAAGGTTCTTTGTTAGCTAACTGTTCTACACGTTGGTGAATAGCCAAAAGATTTAACCGCAGGTCTTTGCTCAGGCGATTTTCAATAATTCCGACTGGCATAGTAAGTTTAGGCCAAACTTGAATTGTGTAGCAAAGATGTGTTCCTACACACTCACCGAGGGAGTAAGGCTCTAAGCACCAGCTACCGGAAAAGCCTTTAAAATCTCCCTCTACCATGCGAAAATTAATTTCTTTGGGGAAGCATTCTTCCAAATCCAGAACCACCCGTGCAGAAAAGTTGAAATTCAGTAAGCGCTGGGAGCCTACTTGCTCAAGTCTAATTCCACCATTAGGATGCTCGATTAGACGACTCTTGGCGAGGTTGGGAAGAAAGTCAGGTAAGGCTTCATAATCTGTCAGAACCTTCCAGATTTGTTCTACCGGTTGAGGAATTTGGACTTTGGCGCTGATTTGTCGCTGTCGCTCTGCTATTTTCTCAATTTGAACTTCTACCTTAGCCGCCACGACTGTATCAGCAGTCAAATCCTTTTCGAGGTTGATGTCATTACTAAAAGACTGGGAATCAAAGTTCTCTGTTGCGTTCTGTTTTTTAGTCACTTTCAGAATTATGATTTGCTTTCGTCAGAAAATTGGGGCAGAGTCAGGGTGAAGCAAATTTCGCTCTGTTCAGAATCCGAGATTGGGAGACTTTCAACTGCGATCGCTCCATTCAGATGCTGCACTAAAGACTTGACTAAAGCAAGTCCCAAGCCAGTCCCTGGAGTCCAGCGTCCTTTTCCACGACGGAACTTGTCAAAAATATAGGTTGCTTCTTCTTCAGAGATGGCGCGTCCTGTATTCGTCACTTTTATGATAACTTGATCGATTAGTTGATCAACTCGGTGAGCAGTTTCAAGGCGAACAACAGTATCAGGCTCTGAATATTTATAGACGTTCGTTAACAACTCTTGCAGGATGCGGTCAAAACTCTCCAATTCAGTTTGCAGTTTTAGTGATTCTTCTGGTAAATCTACAGAAATCTTTAATCCTTTCTCTGCGAGTTTTTTCTCAAAAGACGCAGCTATATCCTGAATTTTAGTATTTAAATCTATAGACTCTAATTGTGGGGCCTCGTGAGGCGACTCTAGTTTCTGGAGTGTCAACAAGTCATTAATCAAGTTAATTTCTTTTGTACATTCCTGCTCTAGGATATCCAGGTATCTAACCTGACGCTCTGGTGCTATTCCTGGCAAACGTAAGTTCCGAATTGACATCAGCATGTTTGTCAAAGGATAGCGCAAGCGATCGCTCATGTTGCTCAAAAATTCATCTTTGAGTTCATTAAGCTTCCGCAGTTGCTCTACATACTGCCGGGTTCTTTCATGCAATTTTGCCTGGAGTTCTAGACTACTCTGTAGTTTCGCCGTCCGTTCATCTACCAAAGTTTGCACTTGGCGCAATGTCTGTGACTGAATTATGGCGTTACTTACTTGAGCACAAACCATTTCCACAAGATTTAATTCTGCTGCTTGCCAACTGCGAGTCACAGCTTGCTGTAGCACCAAAAAACCTAAAATTTTACCCTGACTCTCTAATGGCACTAATAATACCGCAGGCAATTCGTCTACTGCAAATAATGGAGCAGCTGACGAGGTATCATTTTGCTCTATATAGTTATCAAAGATTACAGCTTTTCCTGAATCTATGAAGGCACGCTGGCATAAACCACACTCCGAAAGCAAGAAAGACTGATCTAAGGTATCTGATTTAGTACTGCGGGAAATTTGTGTTTCCTTAGCCCATTCACCAACCACTCTAGCTTTCGCTTTAGGAATTTGTTTTTTAGCTTGAGTTCTAAATAGTGGATCTGTATATTTTAGTAGTATGAGCAAACCCCGATCTGCCTGTAGAGATTCGGCAGTAGAGGTGATAACTAACTGGAGCATTTGATTAAGCTCCAAGTTGCTACGACTCAGTAAGGTTAATTGCTTGATCAAGCTTTGATACTGATTGCTCTTTTGCAGATGCTGTTGTTGATGAGCAATTAGTTGGGCTTGTGCTACGCGAGAAAAAGCGATCGCACAAGCCGATTCCACCTCTTTTAGCAGTTGTTTTTCTGATTCACTCCAATCATAAGGTTGGAATTTAATCAGACTAATCACCCCATTATTATTGCCACCAAACCGGGTAGGAATTGCCAAAACTGCTTTTATCGGTAGTGGCAAATATTGACACCCAATTACCAGACTGTTCTGAATGATGGAAATGTCTTCAATAGTCAATGGTTCAGCAGCACATTGCAGCACTGGCGAGTGCATAAGCAACTGTTCCATCGAAAACATCTCTTCTGGATGTGGTAACGCTAGATACTCATCAGCACACCAATTAGTAGTAGTTGCTTCCTCGGTTGTCTCACCGATTACTGAAACCAAGCAACAACAATCGACTTGAAAGACAACTCCTAGCAATTGGGCAATATCTTGCAGCATCAAGGCAGTAGCGGAGCTATTGGCAATGATTTGGTTAATCTTTTGTACCAACTTGCGGGCAGGTTCTTCCTGATGCTGCATCAGCTTGACTTGGTAAGGTTGTAGTCGATCTATGTCATCTACATATTGTGGCGGCGACGATAAAGGCTTTTTCATTCTTGGCACGCCCTCGGATAATAACTCCATTGTTTTTGCACCCAACCTGTTGGCATATTCTTCACCGTTAGTTGTGTTGCTCCACCTTGATAATTGACAATTCTTGTATGAATACTTTCTCTCACCTGTTATAGCCCTTTTCTATGGCAGATGGCCAAGTTGCCACTATATTAAGCAAATTGCTACATGGTTTAAGAGATACTTAGGATATTTTAAAATGCCCCAGCCTGATTATTTTTGGCTGCTTTATCTTCTTTATATTGAGATAATTAATTAACTTTGACTTAGGATATCCTGTGTGTAAGTATACATAAACCGTAATTTCTCTAGAATCTAAGCAAAATACCTCAGAGTTAACCGTAAAAATACTGGAGCTATTTTCCAAACTTTGTAAAATTTTGTTTTTATTTTAGTCTATTTAACAAGCTAGCTTTTGATCTGGATTGTTCTCAATCAAATATAACTAAGCCAGAGCTTCAAATAAATCTAACTTTTAACGACAATGGAGTATATATTTTACAATTCTTAACAATAAATTTTACTCTTTAGAGAGAATAAAGCTAAATTCTGAATGCAGCCCAATTATTTAGCAAAAATAACTGAGCTGCATTGCCTGAATAAAAGACTATCCAGCCAAACTCTCGACACTCAGAGGAACCATATCCCCATTCCTGGTTAGCCCTAACAACATCGGTTCTTGGGGTTGAATTAGTTGACCTGTGAGTACACAGCGTTCTTCTTGTTGAGCTATGGCAGCGATGCTAGCTCGAATGTCGGTTCGCGAAAATCGAGGCTTCCATTCACCTGATTTTTGCTGGACATAATTCCAAAGGATATCTCGGATCAAAGCTTGATACCCCTGATTTCCGGCTATTTCTTTGAGCTTATCTTTCAGTTCCCGCTCTAAGCGGATGCTGGTAACTTCCATATCGGTGGTTGGGGTGCGAGCGATCGTATGCATCACTATTTCTCCTTAAAGGTATAGACAAGATAGTAATACAAGTGTAGTATGTTTAAAGCGATCTTCAATAGGTGAAATTTTCTGTGAAATCCATTTACCCCATCTCTACTTCAATTTTGTGCGCCACCAATTGCCGAACCAATTGGGAATCGGCTGCTATGGAAGTGGAGTATTTATTTATGGGCGATGGTAGCCGAAATCATGGGCAAATCACAGAGGGTAATTATGACTTTAGACATCTCAGCATTAGTGCAGCGATTGCAAAACCACAACTAGATCAAAAAAGCGGGGGGTACAGGGAAAGAAATACTGTACCGATATGAGACCAGAAAATTTTCCGGTCAATTCTAACCCCCGCTTCACCGAAAACTTGAAGCGGGGGTTTTTTTATAAGGAGTGAAGCTGTGACGATATCTTCCATGCGCGGCGCGAACGCAATGCAAGTGTTAGAGCAATCTGTGGTGGTGTTTTCTCAAAATTACTTGCCACTGTGTCGGATCAATATTAAGCGGGCGATTGTGCTGTTAGTAACAGACAAAGCTCAACCGCTGGGTTTTACCACAGAAGGCGGATGGCGAGTTCACTCACCCAACTTAGTAATTGATGTACCAAAACACATTCGCTTAACAATTACTTCTAATGAGCGGATGTGGAAAGTTCCACCAGTGAATCGGCGGGAAGTGTTGCGACGAGATCATCACACTTGCCAATACTGCGGTAGCGGCAAACATCTAACGCTAGATCATGTGATGCCGCGATCAAGAGGCGGTTCTCACACTTGGGATAACGTAGTCACAGCTTGTGAGAAATGTAACTCCCGTAAAGGCAATTGCACCCTGTTTGAGGCTGGTATGCAACTGCGTACCAAACCAAAAGCACCAATCCACCCCGCGATTTCTTTTGCCGAACAATTTTGGATAGATATGCAAGGAAGCCTGGAATAACAGGAGAGCATAAGGAATGCTGAAATTAACTTACACTGAAAGCAGCTTTTATTTGGAATGTCTCACTCTGTCGCTAGAAGAATGGGTAGCGCAGCGAGTGATTTTAGCCCTGCGAGTTGGGCAAAGTTTATGCATTGAACCCAGTACCGCTTCCTTTTTGCTTCCTGTTGATTTGCCAGGAGTAGAAGTGCTTAAGGCTGAGGTAAAAAAAGATGACAGAGAAATCATTGCCCTCTGTGCCTGTGATGCCGAATATATGGAAGTCACCCTGCGGGGTTCTTGGCTATTAGATAGTTCTAAGGATGCTGTAGGTGTGTTTTTCACCACGATGAGCGATCGCGCTGAGTTCTTTTTGCACAAACTTTGGCAGGAAGCTCAAGAAATTAGTGCTTCTGTCATGAGCGAATAAATGAAATAGTCGGGTGACTCAATTTTGGATTTTAGATTATTCAATCCAAAATCCAAAATTTAAAATCTAAAATTCGGGGAGTAAAATTTCTCCCCGTTTATTTTGCTTCAGGATATCTAGTATTTCTAGGGTTGTCTTCGGCTAGGGCCCATCATCAATGCCTAGTTCCTGAGATGCACCTGATAAACTGTTTTTCCCTGAAATTTAGCTGGGACTGTAAAGGTAGGGTTTTCTACTTTGGCTGGCGGTAGTTGGGCATTAATTTGGCCCTTTGCTGGATGAGCTTAAATTTGTGCAGGATGGATTTTTCTGAAATGCTTGTTCAACCCCAGTTGTGGGGAAATACTACAAGCTGTAATCGTAGAGGCGATCGCGACAATACTAATTATCTGTTGTCGCTTGAAGAAGTTGTCTGTCACGTCAGGCTTTTAAAGATTCAGCCCAGCATAACTGTAGTTTGACTTTTCAGAAGAGCTAATTAAGCTCAAACCTAAGTACAGAAGCTTTTCTAGACAATTTCAAAAAAGTTTTCTGAAACCCCTTGACACCTCTTGTAGTATTTTGTAGTATAAATGTAGTGAGGCGAAAGACAAAGCTTCTCAAGGGTCAAATTCATGTTCTAAGCTAATCGGCATTTAAATTGCAACATAGTCACTATTGCCTTTGTTTTTT
>NZ_JAYGHD010000109.1:3909-13100 GCF_034932245.1 Nostoc sp. UHCC 0251 | reverse complement strand
TTTGATTGCGTGAAAAAACTCCGTACAGATCAAAAAGCCTTCTTGCCTATTGCCTGTCCACACAAATAAGTTCAAAATTCAAAGCTGATTCCTATATAACTGACCAACTGACCACTTATACTGAGCAGAGGCATATAAATTTATTTATGCCTACCTACTCACTTGGATTTATTGTTAGCTGCCTCAGTTTGTTGGTGGAGCAACAATTGCTGTAACAACTACAGCTTTAACACCTTTAATTTCCTTAGCTAAAGGTTCAATTTTAGCCAATTCCTCTTGATTATTTACAGTTCCGGCGACAGTCACAGTTCCATTTTCTGCTGCCTTAACTGTTAATCGGCCCTTGGGTATGTTTGCCTCCAACTTAGAGCGAACTTCACTTGCTAGATCAGCTGTAGCTCTTTGTGTATCGCCACCAGTTACATTATTGCGCTGTTCGCGGGCGCGAATATCAGCATCAAGTTGTCTTCTGCGAACTTCACTTTGAGCGTCTTGTTGAGCCGCTTGTGTTGTTTGTGCAGTTGGTGCTTGTGGAGCTTCGTCAGGAGCGGGTGCAGACACAGTTGTTTTAGAAGTGTTATCACAAGCCGCAACACCAAAGACTAGAAGGCAACTAATTAAGAAGGGAGTTAGCTTTTGCATATGTTTAATTCGGAATCGGAAAGAGAAACTTGTAGAGTTCGTTGATGTTCACGGCAGAAATGAGGAGCAAGTTTCTAAGTGAGGAGCAAAGTTTTTATTTTCTTGCTCCTGTAATTTAGCGGAATTAGGTGAGTGACAACTACCTTGGGTTAGAGTGTTTCATCACGACGGTCAACAATGACTACAGCAGGATCGTCTCCATGAATGCCTGTTGAGTAATTGGTGCGATCGCTATTAACAACTCCTGTATTGTGATGCGTTCCTCGGTCGAAACCTGGGCGATGTTCACCTAAATCAGTGGCATCATAGATAGCAAATTCTTCAATACCGCGACGGTTGAGAATTGCTTCAGCTTGGTGGATTTCAGCTTCCGTGCCATCGATAATTACCAAGTAGTCGCCTCTTTGGAAGCGATCGCTATATACTCGCGCCTTGTCTTCGGGAATTCCTAAACCAACCAGTCCGCCAACTATACCGCCAGCCGCTGCACCGATCGCACCGCCAGCTAGTGTTGATGCCAAAGCAGTTGCTGTTGCACCACCTGCAATCACAGGCCCAACTCCAGGAATCGCTAGAGTTCCCAGACCAACTAATAAACCAGTCAAGCCGCCTAGAACACCGCCTGTAGCTGCTCCAGCCTTTGCACCTTCGTCTGCTTTATTTCCTGTCCCAACATTTTTATCTACATCTACACCAGCGATCCCATGACCGTTTGTATCTTTGGCGATGATGGAAATTCTACTTAAGGGAAAACCTGCATCTCGTAATTCTGTAATTGCTGCTTCTGCATCTCGGCGATGAGAAAAGACTCCAATCGCTCGTCTAGCAACATTACTATGAGCCACATTAGAAGTTGGAGCGACATAACCAGCAGATGCATTTCTAGCATCTGGGTTATCATAGATGCCAAACTCTTCGACACCACCCTGATGTAAGATTGCTTCTGCTCTAGCAATTTCTGTATCTGTGCCATCTATGATGACTAGATAGTGTCCTCGTCTTACACGCTCATCGTAAACTCTGGCTCGTTCTTCGGGAATTCCTAAACCAATTAATGCACCAAGTAAACTTCCAGCTACTGCACCAATACCAGCTCCAGCGAGAGTAGTAGCTAAGGTTGTGGCTGCGGCTCCAGCCAGCATGATTGGCCCAATTCCAGGAATTGCCAAAGTACCAAGACCAACCAATAAGCCAGTCAATCCACCCAAAGCGCCGCCTGTAGCTGCTCCGACTTTAGCGCCTTCGTCAGATTTATCACCAACGCGATCGCGTACTTCAGCCCCAGATATATTATCTTTGTCTCCATCCTGAGTAATGACAGAGACTCTGTTCATGTCAAAGCCAACTTTTTTCAATTCATGTAGGGCATGTTCAACATCTCGACGATGAGAAAATACACCTACAGCACGTTTATGTACACCTACTACCATTATTCTTTCTCCTCAGCAAAAATCAATTATTCACTAATTTATAGTTCCTAATGACTTTATTAATACATGTTTATGTTTACATTTCATCAATCGCTTGGAATAATTTTTATCTCTATCATTAGACATATACATCTTTATCTTAAGATAGCAAACAAACTTAATTGCTAATCAAACTATGCTTTATAAAAATTCGATGTTCACTCTTTTTTATTAAAATATTTTCTTTTAAAATTAGTGAAATTTATGTTAGCTATACTCTTCCTTAGATGAAATATTTATTAAAAACATATAGCTATGTATCAGTTACAAATTTTAGGGCAAAATGTTATTAATACTAAATTATTTAACTTTATCAACTAGATTGACAGAGAATCACCAAACTTCGCCTTATTTTTTAGTTAAAAATTAATAAGAATGTTTGTTTATTGTAAAGTATGACTTTTGGCAAACAAACTTCTTACCTAAGAAAGTGTCAGTTCATATAATTAGGAACTAGATTGAGAAATAAGCCATTCTATTAATGGTTATTTAATGTAATTGCAAGTGAGAAAATACTTATGTTTCAAGGTGTTTTAAGTATTTGGGGATGGAACTGGCTATCTTTTGGATTAGCGCCAATAAGTTTAACTCAGGAAGTACTAACTCCAGAAGAAGCATCAGTTCTTTTTTCTGGGCCGAAATTCTTGGTAGCATTGCTGGCTGGAGTCTTAATGGCATTTGCCTTCCAATTATTATTTACTAATTTTTCAGTCGCTGTAGGAATTTCGTCTTGGGAAATTGACTCAGATTCTGATGATGATTCAGAAAGTTTGGGTAGTAAAATTCGTTCAGTTCAGACCAAAATTGGGGCTTGGGCGTTGCTAACCGTTAGTATCGCCTTATTTATTGCTTGTTTCCTAGCGGTAAAACTTAGCTTAATCGAAAGTGCATCTCTAGGTGCAATTATCGGTGTAGTCATCTGGGCTACCTATTTCTCACTGGTAATTTGGTTGGGTTCATCAGCAGTAGGCTCTTTTATTGGTTCTATTGCTAATACTGTCACTTCTGGTTTTCAAAGTCTGATGGGAACTGCAACTGCTGGGATCGGTGCTAATGCTGCGAAACAACAGTTAGTTTCTACCGCCGAAGATATTACAGCCGCAGTCCGACGAGAATTAACTTCAGGCTTTAATCCTGAAAATATTAGAAATACACTCCAAAGTTCTTTAGGTTCTCTGCAATTACCAAAGCTGGATATCACAGAAATTCGTAACCAATTTGACCAGCTTCTTAAAGATACAGATTTACAATCTGTTGCTAATACTGACCTACTGCAAAATATTAATCGTCAAACATTTGTTGATTTAATTAGCAGTCGCACAGATTTATCTAAAGAAGAAATCAATGGCATTGCCGACCAATTTCAAGGTGCTTGGCAACAAGCTTTAAATCGCAAAAATCCAACAGAGCAAGTAATTAATTTGCTCAAGTCTGCTACTCCTGAAGAACTGAATTCTGAGCAATTAGGTGAACGGCTTCAAGAACTGGTTACAGTCGGAGGCGGGAACGGCAAGCAAAGCAATGGTGTAATGAAGCAAGCTATGCGATATGGCTTGAGCGCTGCTGTACCAGCAGTACTGGATCGGGTCAACCTTTCCAATATAGATGTAAACAAAATTACAACTCAGTTGCAAAAGCTGAAAGAGAAAGTTCAAGATGTAGATGTTGATCAAATCACAGAACAACTGCAAAAGTTTAGAGATGAAGCATCTGAGCAAGTATCTGCAAAATTGCCGATATCGCTCGAAAATACGATTAAAGCAGATGTAGAAGACTACATATTGAATTCCTTTCCTTGGCATTTTAACCGCATTACCCTAAGAGATGAATTTAAAGAACTCATCTATGACGTTAATGCCGATCCAACAACTGTGAGACGGGAGTTGGAAGAAATCAATCAAGAATTTTTCACCAACTTGCTGAAGCAGCGCGATGATCTCAGCGAAGCCAGGGTGAAAGAAATTGCCGAACAAATGGAAAGCGATCGCCTGGAAGTTTTAGAAACTGTAAAACAGGCGCAAGCGCGAGAAAAAGGACAAGATTTCCGCAGCCGCATTGAAGATTATCTGCGTTCTACCGGGAAAGAAGAACTTAATCCTGAAGGTATTGAACGTGACTTTGCTAAATTGCTGGAAGATCCAGAAGCTGGGTTTGAAGATTTAAGTAATCGCTTCGGGCAATTTGACCGCGATACTTATGTACAATTGCTCCAACAGCGTCAAGATATCAGCCAAGAGGAAGCTAATAATATTGTTAGTCAACTCGAACGCAGCCGCGATAATTTCTTGAATCGTGCAAGAGAACTGCAAGAACAAGCAAAAGCAAAAGCCGATGAACTGCGCCAAAGAGTTGAAGATTATCTGCGAAATACTAACAAAGATGAACTTAATCCCGAAAGCATCAAACGGGAGTTTAGAATTTTACTAGACGATCCACAAGCTGGAATTAGCCTTTTGACTTCGCGCTTATCGCAATTTGACCGGGATACACTAGTACAATTGCTCAGTCAGCGTCAAGATTTGAGCGAAGAACAGATAAACCAAACTCTCGATCAGATTGAAGCAGTCCGAGATAGTATTTTGCAAGTACCGCAGCAGGCGAAAGAACAGTACGAAAAAACTTCAAAAGCGATCGCCGAATACCTCCGCAATACCAACTTGGAAGAACTTAATCCAGAAGGGATCAGGAGCGATTTAGAAAAATTACTCGATGATCCTCAAGCCGGAGCTTTAGCACTGCGCGATCGCTTATCTCACTTTGATCGAGAAACCTTGGTTAAACTGGTGAGTCAGCGAGGAGACTTAAGCCAAGAACAGGTTAATCAGATCATTGATCAGGTACAAGATGCGATCGCTAGTATTGTGAGAGCGCCACGACGCTTGGCCAAGCGTACCACTCAAGTAGCTCTAGATTTTGAAGCTAATCTTGAAGATTATCTACGGAATACTCACAAAGAAGAACTCAACCCAGAAGCAATTAAACGCGATTTGCAATTGCTGCTGTCTTCCCCTCGCGCTGGAATTGGGAGTTTGAGCGATCGCGCCTCCAAATTTGACCGTTCGACAATTGTGGCGCTATTATCCCAACGGGAGGATATCTCAGAAGAGGAAGCCAACCGGATTGTGGATCAAATTGAGTCTGTTCGCAGTTCGATTGTGGAACAATTCCAGCAAATTCAGCAAAGGGTGCAATCTGTACTTGATGGAGTCTTTGCTAGAGTTCGCAACTATCTCAACTCGCTGGATCGTTCCGAACTCAGCTATGAAGGGATTAAGCAAGACTTTGCAAAAGTCTTCGACGATCCGCAAGCCGGATTTGAAGCATTGCGCGATCGCCTCAGTCAATTTGATCGGGATACCCTAGTTGCTGTATTGAGTTCTCGTGAGGATATTTCTCAAGAGGATGCTAACCGGATTATCGACCAAATAGAAGCGGCGCGGGATAGCGTACTACAACGAGCCGAGCGCATCCAACAAGAAACACAAAAACGCCTAAAAGCGATTCAAGAGCAAACTAAAAAGCAAGCTCAAGAGACCAAAAAAACCGTTGCGAATGCTGCATGGTGGTTATTTTGGACAGCATTGACTTCCCTTGGTGCCAGTGCGATCGCTGGTGCAGTGGCCGTTGCAGGCTTACCTTTACCTCGGTAAAATATTGCCCTCATCAGGGATTTTGAGAATAAAAAAAGTGGTATTCATTACCACTTTTTTTTATAAATAAGCAGATAGGTACAAATAAACCTAACTATGCAACTAAAAATAAAAGCTTGTAAACCCTTGCAATTCCTTCACTTTCGTTAATTATATTAGCAGTAATATAGTTATAAATATTCTCAACTACTTACTTGAAATAAACTAGTATCAGGGTACTATCATGACCTTATTATTTCGAGATAGATTAAAAAACCCTATCTGAGCAAAGGTTTCAGATATTTTTATAGCGAAAGGAATAAATGATGACTAATTATTATTTCTTATAGATAGAAAAAAATAGCCTTGATGTAATATCATAATCTTGTGATTGTGAATACAGTAAAAACATCGGAAAAGCTATCCAATTCTGTACTAGAAAATTTGCTTGTTCCCTAGCAGCCTAGTACTGTAACTAATGAATACATAAGGCACAAAGATATAGAAATGACTATTGGCAAAATTTTTATGCCAAAATCATCGATATATGCGGTGCTTTTCTAATCTTTAGACCCAATAGAAAGACCTGTTCCAATCAGGTATAGTTCAGTTATTGTTCCCACCCGTTATTTCTCCACCTTGTTTTTTCGGAATTGCTGAATAAAAGTGTGAAATTCAGACGTTAAGTTTTTGAACATGTTTTTTTGTGCCTTTGTGGGAAAGCAAATTCATGCTCTTAATTAGCAACACCGTTTTCTGATGGTGAAGTAACGAGGTAATTTTTTACCCTCTAAATTCAGGAGAAGCGCATTTATGGATACCATTCTCGATCTCGATGACATTATTGGCAGTCTTGATAGCAGCAGCAGCAACACTATCCAAATCGGCGGTAGTGGTAACAATGGTGGTAACAATAACATTAACGGCACTAGTGGCAACGATGTCCTTCTCGGTGGTAGTGGCAACGATCGCATCAATGGCGGTGGTGGTAACGATGTCCTGAACGGTGGTGGTGGCAACAATACCCTTATTGGCGGCGCTGGCAACGATGTTCTTACCACTGCTGGTGGTAGAGATAGTCTCATTGGCGGCACTGGCAACGATGTTCTTAGCAGTGGTGGTGGCAACGATGTTCTTAGCGGTGATGATGGCAACGATACCCTTAGCGGTGGTGATGGCAACGATCGCCTTCTTGGCGGCAATGGCAACGATAGCCTAATTGGCGGTAATAACAACGATACCCTTCTTGGTGGTAGTGGCAACGATATCCTTCTCGGTGGTAGCGGCAACGATCGCCTCGCTGGCGATAGTGGCAACGATACCCTTAGCGGTGGTAGTGGGACTGATATTCTCAGGGGAGGATCAGGTAACGATGTTTTCAAGTTCAGCTCAGTTTCAGATAGTCGTCCTGGTTCTTCACGAGATGTTATCGTTGACTTTTTTGGAAACGGTAACTTGCCAGGTGACCGAATCGATCTATCTACCATCGACGCCAACTCCACTATAGGAGGCAACCAAGCCTTTACTTTCATTGGATCTCGCGCATTTTCCGCAGCCGGTCAGGTTCGTTATTCAGGAGGTATTCTCCAAGCCAATACTGATGGGAATCTATCGGCTAACTTTGAGGTTCAGCTTGTAGGAGCACCACAATTAGTGGCAAGCGACATTATCCTTTAATTTAATAGACCTGTCTTGAATATAAGGCATAAGGCAGAATTCTAATAATTTAACAGTAGCGGGAAGAGGTAAGCTTAACTTGCCTCTTCTTTTTATAATGATTATTATGCAAATTGATTTCTGTATTTAGACTTATTGACAAAATCCACTCGTCTTTAATTTATCAAGAATAGTATTCCTGTAATCAAGCACAGTTAAACACTAAGAAAAGAGGCTTATTGAATGTTGCTTTCCTATCGCGCTTCTCTACGAGAGGCTTCTCTTTCAGAGACGCGAACGCCAACGCGCACCACGCTAATAATGTCTCAAAATCAAATCGGATTTGCTATATTTAACCTAAAAATTAGCTCATATTGAGTTCACGCTCAAGATTAAGATTGTTAATTTCCTTAATTATTATCAGAAGCAAATCTAAAAAATAGAGAATTATTAATACTTACTAAAGCTTAATTGCACCGTGTATGCACAATAAAGTTAGGTAACAAAATTGCAAAAGTTACAATGATGCTACGGAGTAGACAAGAAAGATATCAGAGAATTTGAGAAGTCAAGTTGTAACGCAATGGTGTAGCGATTGTACTGGCTAACAAGACTTTTAAGTTATACCATTTCTTTGTGAGGCTGCGCCAAACCCTTTTAACTTCTTTCTTTGTGTCCTTTGCGTTCTTTGGGGTTCGTTTGTCTTTTTTTTCTTGTACTTAAATATGGTTTAGCGCATCTTCATACAGAATTAGTATTATTGGTAATTAATTACTTATACATAACTATAGCAAAAACCGAACAAATCTCAATATACAAAACTAATCCTATCTAAACAAAGGTTTCAAATTTTATTCTGGCGAGAGAAAAATAAGAAGGTAATTACTCTTTCTTATAGATAGAAAAAAGTACGCTTGAGGATAATATCATAGTCTTATGGTTCTGAATAGAATCATAACCTTCTAAAACCTATGCAATTCCGTAGGAGGAAATCTGCTTGTTTCCTAGCAGTCTACTACTAAAAACAGTAAAGACATCAGGTACTAAGGATATAAGATCAATTTTAGCACAATTTTGATGTCAACATCATCAATACATCCAGTGCTTCTTTAATATTTTCAAATCTTCCGAGTTAACAGCAAAGACCTATTCCAATGAGGTGTGGTTCAGTTAGGAACTTCCCACTCGTTATTTCTTTGCCTTGTTTTCTCGGCATTGCTGAATAAAAGTGTGAAATCAAAAAATTTAATGTTTGAAGCTGGTTCCTTTGCGCCTTTGGGGTAAAGGAAATTCATACTCTTAATCAGAAACACCGTTTTCTGATGGTGAAGTCACGAGGTAATTATTTTACCCTCTAAATTCAGGAAAAGCGCATTTATGGAACCCCTCGCTCTCTCTCTCTCTAACCTTATTCCCGGCAACCTTACCGTCAATCTTCCTAACAACTCTATCCAAACCGGCGGTAGTGGTAACAGAGTCATTAACGGCACTAATGGTAGCGATGTCCTTGTAGGTGGTAGTGGCAACGATACCATTAATGGTGGTGGTGGCAACGATGTCATTAACGCCGGTAATGGCAGGGATAGGATCATTGGCGGTAATGGCAATGATGTTATTAACGGTGGTGGCGCCAATGATACCCTTTTTGGCGGTAATGGTAATGATGTCATTAGCGGTGGTGGCGGCAACGATCGCCTCATTGGCGATGCTGGCAACGATACCCTTAGCGGTGGTAGTGGAACTGATATTCTCAGGGGAGGATCAGGTAACGATGTTTTCAAGTTCAGCTCAGTTT
>NZ_JAYGHD010000109.1:0-3809 GCF_034932245.1 Nostoc sp. UHCC 0251 | reverse complement strand
CTCGCGCATTTTCCGCAGCCGGTCAGGTTCGTTATTCAGGAGGTATTCTCCAAGCTAATACTGATGGAAATCTATCGGCTAACTTTGAGGTTCAGCTTGTAGGAGCACCACAATTAGTGACAAGCGACATTATCCTTTAATTCACTAGACCTGTCTTGAACATAAGCCATAAGGCAGAATTCTAATAATTTAACAGTCGCGGGAAGAGGTAAGCTTAACTTGCCTCTTCTTTTTATAGTTATTATTATGCAAATTGATTTCTATACTTAGGCACATTGACAAAATCAACTCGCTCTTAAACTGTCAAGAATGGTATTGCTGTATTCAAAGTATGTTTCACCAAAAAATTAGCTCATATTGGCTTCATGCTCAAGATTAAGATTGTTAATCTCCTTAATTAGTAACAGAAGCAAATCTAAACACAATATTTGCAATCATCCTAGAGAAGTAAAAATATATGAGAGTAAGAATATTTTAAAAGCTAAATTGTAACGTATGAGTGTAGCGATGCCTACGGCGGGCTACGCCTACGCAGCGGTCAATAAGACTATTAAGTGATAGGCAATTAATTACTTATACATAACTCCAGAAACCACCAAAAAAATCTCAACAAGCAAAACTAACCCTATCTGAACAAGAGTTTCAAATTTTGCTATGACGAAAAAAAATACAAGAGGGTTAATTACTATTTCTTATAAATAGAAAAAAGTCCCTTTAATGGTAATAGTATAGTCGTGTGATTGAAAAAGTTCTAAAACCTATACAATTCCGTAGTAGGAAATCTGCTTTTTTCCTAGCTGCCTACTACTAGAACCAGTGAACGCATAAGGTACAACAATATAGCGGTTCTCGATTATATGAGAACACTAAACTCCTTATGTGAAATAATTCAGCATTTTCTGTATCTCACTCAAATGTACACCGCTATATAACATGAGTATTGGCAAAATTTTGATGCCAACATTATCAGTACATACAGTGCTTCTCATATCTTCAAATCTTCAGTCCTGACTGCAAATATCTGCTTCAATCATTTCTAATTTAGCTATCTGTTCATTTTCCCTCTTCCTTTTTTGGTGAGGAAATGATGAGGTAGTTTATTTACCCTATAAATTAAGGAGATGTCTATTATGGCAACCATAACCGGTACCATTTTCAATGACAACAATACCGTCAACGGTGAACCATCTTTCTTTCGCGCTGCCCTGAATGGGGGTGCTAGCAGAGATGTCCTCAATGGGCGTGCTGGCAACGATATTCTCAATGGGCGTGCTGGCAACGATATCCTCAATGGGAATGCTGGTAACGATACCCTCAATGGTGGATTGGGTAACGACACCCTCAATGGTGGATTGGGAAACGATATCCTCAATGGTGCAAGAGGCAACGATACCCTTAATGGTGCAAGAGGCAACGATACCCTTAATGGTGGCTTGGGAAACGATATCCTCAATGGTGGGTTGGGAAACGATAACCTCAATGGTGGAAGAGGCAACGATATCCTCAATGGGGGCCCTGGCAACGATATCCTTACTGGAGGATTGGGCAATGATGTTTTCGTTTTCAACTCAGTTTCAGATAGTCCTGCTGGTTCTTCACGGGATACTATCGCTGGCTTCGATGGGAACGGTAACTTGACAGGTGACCAAATCGATCTATCTGCCATTGACGCCAACCCCTTTCTAGCGGGCAACCAAGCCTTCACTTACATCGGTTCTGGCGTATTCTCCAGAGTCGGTCAAGTCCGTTATTCAGGAGGCATTCTTGAAGGTAACACTAATTTCAATTTTGCTCCCGAGTTTGAGATTCAACTTGCAGGAGCACCAGGACTAGTTGCAAGCGACATTATCCTTTAATTAAGGGACTTACAGCTAAAAAATATCCCATCCTTGCGGAAATGCTCCGTGAACGTAGGGGACAGGGAAAAACGAGAGTTTGAGAGATATTTTGCTGAAATTAAGATTAATTAATCTTAATTTCCACTAGAAACCCACCCTGCTAAAACTCCGCTTGCTTTTACACCCCTACTCTCTGTTTGGAGAGGGGTGTTTTTATCACCAACGTTAGTACATATTACTCATGTTCGATCGCGCCGCGTATACATGAGAAAATCAGGTAATACAATCGCAACAGTTGCGATTTACTGACGGAAGGAAAAAAGATGTCGGAGAATTTGAGAAGCCAAATTGTGACGCAAGGGGTGCAGCGATCGCCTAATCGAGCTATGCTGCGTGCAGTTGGTTTTAAAGATGAAGATTTCAATAAAGCCATTGTCGGTATTGCCAATGGCTACAGTACGATCACTCCCTGTAATATGGGGATAAATCTGCTGGCGCAAAGGGCAGAAGCTGGGATTAAAACCGCCGGGGCGATGCCGCAAGTGTTCGGCACGATTACCATTAGCGATGGGATTTCGATGGGAACTGAAGGGATGAAATATTCCCTAGTGTCGCGGGAAGTGATTGCCGATTCCATTGAGACTGCCTGCACTGGACAAAGTATGGATGGTGTGCTGGCGATTGGCGGTTGTGATAAAAATATGCCAGGGGCAATGCTAGCGATGGCACGGATGAATATCCCTGCAATATTCGTTTACGGTGGTACAATTAAACCCGGTCACTACAACGGACGCGATTTAACTGTTGTTAGTTCTTTTGAAGCTGTTGGTCAATACAGTGCTGGAAAAATTGACGACAAGGAATTATTAGAAGTTGAAAGTCGGGCTTGTCCTGGCGCTGGTTCCTGTGGGGGAATGTTCACGGCTAACACCATGTCTTCAGCATTTGAAGCCCTGGGGATGAGTTTGCCTTATTCTTCGACAATGGCGGCCGAAGATGCCGAAAAAGCTGACAGTACGGAAAAATCAGCGTTTGTGTTAGTCGAAGCTATTCGCAAACAAATCTTACCCCGCCAAATTATCACCCGCAAATCTATAGAGAATGCCATTTCTGTGATTATGGCGGTGGGTGGTTCGACGAATGCGGTGTTGCATTTCTTAGCGATCGCCCGCGCTGCTAATGTAGAGTTAACGCTGGATGACTTTGAAACTATCCGCGCCCGCGTTCCCGTTTTGTGTGATTTAAAACCAAGTGGGAAATATGTTGCTACAGATTTGCACAAAGCTGGTGGCATTCCGCAAGTAATGAAGATGTTACTTGTGCATGATTTATTACATGGTGATAGCCTCACCATCAGCGGTCAAACGATCGCAGAGATATTGGCAGATATACCAGAAGAACCATCTGCCAATCAAGACGTTATTCGCCCTTGGAATAACCCGATGTATCCCCAAGGACACTTAGCCATCCTCAGAGGTAATCTGGCAACAGAAGGGGCTGTCGCCAAAATTACCGGCGTCAAAAAGCCAGTAATTACCGGTCCCGCACGGGTATTTGAATCGGAAGAAGCTTCTTTAGATGCAATTTTGGCCGGTAAGATTCAAGCTGGTGATATTCTAGTCATCCGTTATGAAGGACCTAAGGGCGGCCCTGGAATGCGCGAAATGTTGGCTCCCACCTCGGCAATTATCGGTGCAGGTTTGGGTGATGCTGTGGGATTAATTACTGACGGACGCTTTTCTGGCGGTACTTACGGCATGGTGGTTGGTCATGTTGCTCCAGAAGCCGCCGTTGGTGGTGCGATCGCTCTTGTAGAAGAAGGCGATAGTATTACGATTGATGCACCGGCTCGTTTATTGCAGTTGAATATATCTGAAGAAGAATTGACCCGTCGTCGTACCAACTGGCAGCCCCCCGCTCCGCGTTACACTAAAGGCGTGTTGGCGAAATATGCCAAATTGGTATCTTCTA
>NZ_JAYGHD010000108.1:0-13280 GCF_034932245.1 Nostoc sp. UHCC 0251 | reverse complement strand
GTTTCTTTTATATTTGTGGAGGGGAAACGAAGTCCCTCCTCAACCGCTCACAAGTGGAATCAAGCGGGGTTGGCCGAGGTGGAAATTTGATGATTACCACTGGCTTGCTGTCTTTAATCAATGGAGGTGCTTTGAATACTGCCACGAATGGACGGGGAAATGCTGGTAGTGTCACCATTCAGGCACGTGACTCTGTACAGATTCGTGGTACAGTCCCTAGTAATACTTTTCTTCGCAGTGGGGTGTTTACCACAGCAACACAAGGCTCGGTGGGAGATGGAGGAGATGTCACCATCACCACAGGTTCACTCTCGGTTTCCGAGCAAGGGCAAATCATCACAGACGTTCGATCGCAAGGCAATGCTGGCAATATCCAGATTCAAGCAAGCGATGCTGTTTCGTTTGATAGAGGGGATGCCATCAGCACGCTTTCTGAAGGTGGAGTGGGCAAGGGAGGCAATATTGACATTAGAGGGCGATCGCTTTCAGTTCTCAATAATGCTCGCCTCTCCGCTTCTACCTCTGGTGATGGAGATGCGGGCAATGTTACCGTCAGCGCCGACACGGTGGGCGTGAGTAGTGGTGGGCAACTGCTTACCACTACGTCAAGTAACGGTCGTGCAGGTGACATCACGGTGAATACGCCTGACTTGCAACTCAGTGGAGCAACCAGTGGTTTATTTGCTGGCACCAACAGCATTGGAAATGCAGGCAATTTGACCGTTCAGCCACGCGGTGACGGACAAAGTGTGCGGGTAAACCTTCAGGATGGCGCACAGATTTCTGCCTCCACTTTCAACAGGGGGAAGGGAGGAGAGTTGACCATTACTGCCCCTGACTCCATTACGTTAACCGGGAACGGTTCGGTGATTGCTGCTGGAACGGATGCCAGCGGCGATGGTGGAAACTTGAATCTCCGCACTCGAAACCTCAACATCCAAAACCAGGCACAAGTCACTGTCAGCAGTTCGGGTACCGGCAGTGCAGGCAACTTGTTTGTCGATGCCGATCGCATCTTTCTCAAAAATCAAGGCAGCATTCGAGCCGACACATCGGGGGGTGGAGGCAATATTAATTTGCGATCGCCCCTGATTCTCTTACGCAATGGCAGCAACATTACAACGAATGCTACAGGAGCCAACATTCCTGGCGGCAACATTGGGATCGATACGCGCTTTTTGGTGGCGGTGCCGAACGAAGATAGCAACATCAGCGCCAACTCTGAAGACTTTCGCGGTGGTAATGTTCGCATCAACGCCTTTTCAATCTTTGGTATCCAGCCCCGTTTGGTTTCCACCCCTTTGAGTGATATCACTGCAACAGGTGCGACCTCTGCGCTGAGTGGCACGACCAATGTGAACACCGCAGGCATTGACCCAACTTCTGGATTAGTCGCGTTGCCCACTGACTTTGTAGATCGTTCTGGTTTGATTGCCCAAGGGTGTCCTGCCAATCAAGGGAATTCTTTCGTGATCAGCGGTCGCGGAGGCTTGCCGCCTACACCGGAACAGCAATTAGATGATGATGCCAACTGGCAGGATCGGCGCAGGCTGGTTGCAAATCAACAGGTAGATGGGGCAGGACAAGGGGACACGGAAACTGCTTCACTTCTTAATTCTCCTGCACTTCCCCACACCCCCATCATCGAAGCTACCAGATGGCTGATAACTCGTACTGGAGAAATCTCCCTGGTTGCCAGCACTCGTGACCCAACGGTGCAGAATCGGTTGAAATGGTCAGGAGTCTGTTCACGAGGGGAAAGCAGTAGATAGCGCTGAGTTCCGAGTGCTGTTAGCGGAAGCGGGGCGTTTAGCCCGTGCTGAGTTAAAAAGACCACCCACGTTCGCGCAGCGTCTCGCAGAGAGGGGTGGGGTATCAACCTTCTCCAGTATTATAAAGATTCCGCCCACAAGGGGCGGGGCATTTACCAAGTGCAAAAGTACTGAGTATTTCTTAATTTACTCAGGACTCAGCACTCAGGACTCAGCACTCAGCACTGAGTCGGTAAACAGCTTAAGTAAGTAAACTTACTCATCTTCCCTAGCTTGATTGAACAAAACCTGCAATAATGTTAGTTGTGATGTCACAAACAGACATCTGTTTACGCAAGTACTAGAGAGCCTTATACCTGCGATGAATGGAGGACACAAGAACAGGCGAATCAATCAAGGATTGTCTAAAATGCAGCGCCTCTTGTTAAATCGGGGGTGGCTACAATCTTTTCGATTTGCTCTGGTAGGGTTTTTCATCGCAATGAGCCTTCATGCTGGAATTACGGTTGCCCTATATGTCACTCATGACCGCAAGGTAGAAAATCAAGGACAATCTGTAGAAATTATATCCCAGTCTCCTCAGTCTTCTACAATTCCACCAGCCCAGCTTGTGCAGCAGGCGGAAGATCGCTATCGGGCAGGGCAACTTTCAGATGCGATCGCCCTCTGGCAACAGGCAGCCGCTCGTTACGAGACTAGCGGCGATCGTCTCAATCAGGGGCTGGTGTTCAGCTTTCTTGCCATTGCGTTTAATGATCTGGGACAGCAGACACAAGCTGAAGGGAAGATCAAGCAAGCTATCTCGCTATTAACCGCTCAAAACTCGGTAGCCAATTCGGAGACTGCTTCCGTGCTTGCCCAAGTGTTGACTATCCAAGGAGAGTTACAGCTCGCTCATGGTCAAGCATCCGAGGCGTTTGAAACCTGGCAAGCAGCGATCGCTGCCTATCGCAAAGCAGGCGACATCACTGGCATTCTCGGTAGCCAGATTAATCAAGCCAGAGCCTTACAAGCAGACGGACTTTACAAACGAGCAGCCAATCTTTTGACACAAGTAGAACAGTCGCTGCAAAATCAGCCTGATAGTCCTTTGAAGGTGACAGGGTTGCGAAATCTGGGTAAGCTTTTGAGGTTAGCGGGCAACCTGGCTCAATCTCGGACTGTTTTGGAGCAGAGTCTAGCGATCGCCCAGAAACTACAAGACGATACACCGCAATCGGCATCCGAGCAGAGCGGCATTCTCTTGAGTCTGGGTAACACAACCCGCGCTCAGGGAAACACAGATACTGCCCTGGATTTTTATCAAAAAGCGATGCTCATCGCTCCCTCCCTGACCGCAAAAACTCAGATTCAACTTGCCCAGTTAAGTTTGCTAATTGACAGCGATCGACCAGCAGAGGCTCAACGTCTATTTACACAAATTCAATCCCAGCTTGCCCAGTTACCGCCTGGTCGTCTGGCGGCATATACCCGCATCAATTTAGCTCGAAGCCTGATCAAGTTGGCAACGAATGATAAAACAGATGAAACGGATAAACGTTTCAGCATTTCAACCAGTAATCCATCCGCCTCATCTACTCCCAAATTCGTGGCTCAATCGCTCAAAACCTCAGCTCAGGAACTGGCGATCGCAATTCAACAAATTCGTTCTTCAGGTGATTCTCGTGCTGAATCCTATGCCCTTGGCGCTTTGGGTAGTTTGTATGAAACAACCCATCAATGGAACGATGCTAAAACCCTGACCCAACAAGCACTTAGTCTGGCTCAATCCATTGATGCCCCCGACATTGCCTATCAGTGGCAGTGGCAGCTGGGACGGATTTTTTGTCAAGGTAAACAGCCCTGCCCTGCCATTGGAAATCTGCACAATGCAACGATCGCCTATGCTGAAGCGGTCAAACTGCTGCAATCCCTCCGTAGTGAACTGGTTGCGGTAAACCAGGATGTGCAGTTTTCATTCCGAGAAAGTGTCGAACCTGTCTATCGACAATTTGTGGAACTGCTGTTGCAGTCTGACGGTGATGCACCCAGCCAGGAAAACCTGAAACAGGCACGCGAGACGATCGAAGCACTCCAGTTGGCAGAACTCGACAACTTCTTCCGAGAAGCCTGCACCGCCCGTCCGGTAAAAATTGACCAGATTGATCCTCATGGGGCGGTGATCTATCCAATGATTCTGCCCAGCCAGTTGGCGGTGATTCTGGCGTTGCCCAATCAGCCTTTGCGATATTACAAAACGCCCGTTCTGCAAGTAGAAGTAGAACGCATTTTGACACAGATGCGCCAATCGCTTAGACCTACAGCCTTTGTGGAAGATTGGTTGCCTAGTGTTCAACAGGTCTATAATTTGCTCCTGCGTCCCTTCGCGGCTGAACTGGCGACAAGTGAGATCAAAACGCTCGTATTTGTGCCTGATGGATTGCTGCGGAGTTTGCCAATGGCAGCCCTGCACGATGGTCAGCAGTATTTGATTGAAAAATATAGCATCGCGCTAACTCCCGGTCTCCAGTTGCTTCAAACCCAACCACTGGAGCGTCAACGGTTCCAAGGATTATTAGCTGGGTTGACGCAAGCGCGGGGAGGATTTGCGGCATTGCCCAATGTTGCAGTCGAAATTGATCAAATTAAATCAGAAATTCCAGCCCAAGTGCTGCTAGATAAATCATTCACAAATGGCTCGTTTGAAAAAACGATTGATTCTAAGCTGTCACCCATCGTTCACCTAGCAACGCACGGTGAGTTTAGCTCGAATGCAGACAACACCTTCATCTTGACTTGGGATGGACGGATTAACGTTAGACAATTGGATCGACTGCTCCGTTCTAGAGAAGGAAAACTCAACCCAATCGAATTGCTAGTTCTCAGTGCCTGCAAAACGGCAACGGGCGATCGCCGCGCCGCTCTGGGGATGGCAGGTGTGGCAGTGAGATCGGGAGCGCGCAGTACCATCGCTTCCTTGTGGTCTGTGGGCGATCGCTCCACAGCTTCTTTGATGATTGAGTTTTATCGTCAGTTAAGAAAGCCTGGAGTGACGAAAGCCGAGGCATTGCGTCGCGCTCAGATCGCCTTGTTGCATCAAGACGATTACACCTCGCCTTACTACTGGGCACCGTTTGTTCTTTTAGGAAATTGGTTATAAAAACGTTATGTCTAACCTCAAAACTCTGCTGTATCATCTGCCCATTGGCATTGTTCTGACGTTAGAACTGGCGATCGCGCCCGGTATTGCTTCGCCAACCCCGTCCCAATCTTTCTTTGCGAATCAATTTACCATCCAACTCGCCCAGAGTAATCCACCACCGCCACCCACAAATCCAGATAGATCATCGGCAGGAGGACGGCGCAATCCATCCAACTGCCCTCAAGATACGGAAGCGGCAACAAGTAGCCCGTTGCTGACTGCCCTCAGCCCCACAACTAAACCAGGCTTCACCTTATCAGAGCATCCTACGTTTCTCGTCTACGTGCCAAAAACCAGCGCGAAGAATGCAGAATTTAGCCTCCGCAGTCGAGAGGGTCGCGGGATTTATCGCACCACGGTTGCTTTGACCAACACTCCCAACCTGATCAACCTCACCCTGCCCACCCAAACACCGCCTTTAACTGTAGGTCAACCCTATACCTGGTCGTTTGCCATCATTTGCAATCCAAGCGATCGCCTGGAGGATCGCTTTGTCACAGGTATGGTTGAGCGCATTGACTTCGACTCCGCGCGTTTACGTCAAATTCAGCAAGCATCACTCAAAGAACAGGTAGCACTCTATCAGAAAGCAGATGTCTGGTACGATGCTCTTGCCGTTCTATATCAGTTGAGGCGCAGCCAAATGAATGACCCAAGTATCAACACCGCTTGGCGTGAACTGTTGCAATCAGGGGGAGTCGATACCATGATTAATAGCAACTTAGAGAAAGAAAACCAGCGTTGAGCGATCGCCTTAACTTATGTGGACAACACTGAAACAGCAAATTTGGCGATGGAGTGGGGTCTTGATCACAGTCCCCAGCATTGCTGGGAGTTTGCTGGTTTTACGGTTAACTGGCGCACTGCAATTAATGGAGTTAATCGCGCTGGATCAGATGTTTCGTTTGCGTCCTTCTGAACCAGTTGATTCGCGGATTGTCCTTGTGACAATTGATGAGTCAGATATTAATCAGCTTGGACAATGGCCCATGTCTGATGCAGTGCTGGCTGAACTCATTTCATCCATCAAACAACAGCAACCGAGAGTCATTGGACTAGACATCTTTCGAGATTTACCTGTAGAACCCGGTCATCAAGCCTTAGCGAAGGTCTTTACCACTACACCCAACTTAATTGGGATTGAGAACGTGATTAAAGCGGCAAACGGTGAAGTTGTTCCAGGCGCACCACTCTTAAAACAGCGCGATCAAGTCAGCGCCAGTGATCTGCTGTTGGACAGAGATGGTCGGGTGCGCCGCAGCCTGCTGTATTTAAGAACTCAGGACAATCGATCAATCTTTACGCTGGGCGCACGTCTGGCATTCTTTTACCTTGACAAACAAGGTATTTACCGTCAACCTCTTAACCCTAAGCAGACGAAGTTTCGATTGGGTCGAGCCATTTTTACGCCATTGCAGCCCAATGATGGTGGTTATTTAGGGATGGATGCAGGCGGATATCAAATTTTGTCAAATTTTCCCAAATTCCGGCATGGGTTTCGCACGATCACACTCACGGATATTTTGCAGGGACGACTGCCACGCGATTTGGTACGTGACCGGATCGTCCTAATTGGGGTAACAGCAGAAAGCCTAAAAGACAAGTTTTTTACGTCCTACACCACCGACTCTACTGCCGTACCCTCTGGTGTTGAAGTTCACGCGCTGTTAACCAGCCAACTGTTGAGCGCGGCATTAGATGGACGATCTCTACTGCACACTTGGTCAGAACCGATGGAATGCCTGTGGATCGTTGTTTGGTCAACCATTGGAGCCGTCATCGGCTCGACAGCTTCATCACCGCGACAAACCGGATTGAAAATTGTACTGTTGGGCATCGTTCTTTGCGGTGGAGCCTACGGTTTCTTTCTACTGGGTTGGTGGGTGATCATCATGCCACCGCTGCTGGCTCTTGTCGGATCTGCTATTACCAGCAATAGCTATCTGCTGTGGGAAAATCTCAAGGAATACGCTCGCACGTTAGAACAAAAGGTGGAAGAGCGAACCCTGAAACTAGAGCAAGAGATTGTTGAACGAAAACAGGCACAAGAGACTTTAAGCCAGCAAAAACAGCTTCTCCAGACGATCGTGGATCATATTCCGGTGATGATTACGCTTTACGATGTAACGGGGCGTGTTGAGTTTGTCAATCATCAGTTTGAGCAAATTTTGGGTTGGTCAGCTACCGATTTACATAATATTGATCTAGTTGCTGAATGTAGTTCTGATTCAGAACAGCGACAGCAAATTTTAGACCACATGTTAGCCGCTACTGGCACCTGGTTAGATTTAAAAATTAGAACAAAAGACGATCGCTTTGTAAACACTGCTTGGGCAAATGTTCAACTTGCCAATCGTCTATTTGTGGGCATTGGACAAGACATCAGCGATCGCAAACGTGCTGAAGAAGCTTCCATTCTGGATGAGCGCAACCGAATGGCACGGGAAATACACGATATTCTGGCACAGGCTTTTACGGGCATTCTGCTGCATGTGGGAGCCGCAATGGAACTCATCATCAAAAAACCAGATAAGGCAGAAGCACACCTGGAAACTGTAGATGAATTGGCGCGTACAGGACTGGCTGAAGCACGGCGATCGGTGACGGCACTGCGACCCAAACTATTGGAAGAGGGCAACTTATTTGATGCTCTTAAACGCTTAACTAATCAAATGAAATTATCTACGAATACCCAGCTCACCTGTGAAATCATTGGTGCTACCTATCCTTTGCCACCTAATGTGGAAAATCATTTACTACGGATTGGACAAGAAGCATTAACTAATGCCATTAAATATGCTCACGCCACTCAAATTAACGTTGAATTAATTTGTGAGGAGTCTCAGTGTTTGTTACGAATTAAAGACAATGGGCAGGGATTTACCATTGATCAAGTCTCTGTCAATAAAGGCTTTGGGTTATTGGGTATGAGTGAACGGGTAGAGCAAATTGGCGGTGAATTAGTCATCCAAAGCCATCCGGGTCAAGGTACAGAAATTGTTGTCGTTGTCAATCGGGAGTAAGCAGCTGTGAATCAAACAAACATCATTCGCATTCTGATCGTAGATGACCATGCCATCGTCCAACAAGGATTAATTGCCATCATTGATGAAGAATCGGATATGACGGTGGTTGGTCAAGCACAAAATGGAATTGAGGCGATCGAGTTGTTTCGCAAAGAGCAACCAGATGTCACCTTGATGGATTTGCGAATGCCTGAAATGGGAGGTGTTGAAGCAATTATGGCGCTTTGCACTGAATTTAACACAGCGCGCATCATTGTATTAACCACCTACGATGGCGATGAGGATATTTATCGAGGGTTACGAGCAGGAGCAAAAGGTTACTTGCTCAAAGATTCTAAACCCAGTGAACTACGAAGCGCGATTCGCACTGTTCACGCCGGTCAGCCATATATTCCACCCCATGTTGGTGCTAAATTAGTGCAGCGCATGAACAATCCAGAATTGACCGATCGCGAATTAGAAGTCCTGCTATTAGTCGCTCAAGGCATGAGCAATTTAGAAATTAGTGTTGCCTTAACGATTACTGAAAGCACCGTCAAATCGTTTGTCAACCGAATTTTAAGTAAGTTGGGGGCTAAAGACCGCACCCAAGCAACCATTATTGCCCTAAGACGAGGGCTTACCACCGTATAAGCTTACAAGAAAGGCAGAGGGCAGGAGGCTCAGTTGGCAGAAGGAAAGGAGTATTAATAAAAACTTTAGTTCTGGGTATAAAGCCCAGTTAAAAAAAAGAATTGTATCGATAGCGCAGCGTTAGCGAGTCATCGAGCGTCGACGCGTAGCGCGACTTGCATTGCGTCATTGCTTCAATCCCACGTTTAAAAACGTGGGTTCCCTTCTGCCTTCTGAATACCACCAACTTAGGATTGCTCAAAGCCTCAAACTTAAGGTTGATCAAAACCTCTACCTCCAGATCCACCAAGGATTAGCATGACTGCATCAGTTTGTAAGTTGTACTTTAGTTCAAACTTGGATACCAACTTTAGTTAGAGCCAAGCTGCCATTTTGAGATGGATTGCTTCATCAATCGCTTTGTTGGGAAAAAGTGTAAACTCTGAGTGGACGACAAGTGAGAGTCAATTGCCTATATTGAACTCATGCAAACACAGCGACCTTTTCGATAAAATTTAATACCGTTTATTAAATCAGTATAATTGGTGGTAATTTTTATTACTTTAATAAGTGTAATTATGAATTACAAATTATTTGATTACGGCTTATGTGAGTTGGAGTCTAGAAAGACGTAAATACGTCAACATAGCTAAACATCTTGGTTAAACCACAGCCTGAAACCCTTGCTATCGGTAGGGCATTTTTAATTCACATAAAGCGTTGATTAGTAACCAATTCATATTTCGATGAGGACAGAATTATGACATCGGTCCTATTTCTACTTAAGCATGATTTCAAGCATCTAAACGTGTCAAGTCAAGTTGATGATTCTGGTAATTCTTCTATCAATCATGCTTTCACGGCTGTTGCACTAGAAGTTGTTGAATTACTTCAACATGTCTACCCTAATCAAGCAGAAGTTATCAGTTCTACTAAGACGATGGACTGCGATCGCTCAGAAACCGTTACCATTCGAGCGATTGAGCCAGAATACAAGCAAATCATTGAGATTGAACCATTGACCGAGCGTGAGTTAGAGGTGTTGCGATTGATTGTTGATGGATATAGTAATTCCCTAATTGGTGAAAAGCTATATGTCAGCACAGGTACAGTAAAGACCCACGTCCGAAATATTTTGAAGAAGCTCTGTGCTGGCGATCGTACCCAGGCAGCTATTCGGGCACTCCGCTCTGGTCTTGTTCACTAAATCAACTTGGATTGAATATGCGGACGATTTCACTGCATTCTGTGAGTCAAAAGAAGATGCCGAACGAGTGGTTGAAACCTTAAAAACCTGGCTCAAACAAAGAGGTTTAAAGCTATCTCCTGAAAAGACCAAAATTGTTCATCTCAGTAAGTTCATTGCCTAGAATCAAAAACGCTTATTCGATTATTGCACGTTTACCGTTGGAGTGAAATTATGAACATGGATGGAACTCAATTTGTCAAAGCAGAAGCTTCTAATTTGCAGGTAGGTCAGAAAACCTACATTCCTAACGCTGTTGCACCAGCCACCGCAGGCCCCACCACCATGCCCTATGATGAAATTCAAGCTAAAAATGCCGACCACAACGGTACCGTAATTGATGGACGCAATAACCGTACTTATCCAGGGTTGGCAAATGAAGCAATTGAACGTCGCGCCGTGAAACTCGATACCGTAGGGCAATATGTCGAGTTCACCATACCACGCGATGCAAACTCAGTCATCGTCCGTTACGCCATTCCCGACTCAGCCGATGGTACAGGGCTAACAACACCCATCGGCTTGTACATCAACGGTGAAAAACAACCCGACCTAATCTTGACATCGAAATACAGTTGGATTTACGGTACCTATCCATTCAATAACAATCCCGGCGACATCAGACCGCATCACTTTTATGATGAGGCAAATCGGCTAACACCACAGATGTCTGCGGACGACAAGGTTCGGATTCAGGTGGAGTCAAATAGTACCGCGCCCTGGTACATCATTGACCTAGTTGACTTTGAGCAAGTAGCACCTGCTTGTGTGATGCCAGAGGGATATCTCTCGCTGACCGCTGATTTTGGTGCAGATCCGTCCGGCGTACAGGATTCCACTACTGCTTTCCAAAATGCGCTTGATGCATCATCAAGTCAGCGTCGGGGATTATGGATTCCGCCTGGCGAGTACAAAGTTAGCACTTGGCTACAGGTACGTGACAGCGTAACACTCAAGGGTGCGGGTATCTGGTATTCCAAGATTCACTTTGTGGCGCAGACGGGTAATAATGCCGGACTTATGGGGCCTTGGAATACAGGGACATCTGCACAAAATGTCAACTTTTCGGATTTTGCAATTTGGGGCGAAGTTACCCAGCGCGTCGATAACGACCAGCTCAACGGTATCGGCGGCGCCTACTCGAACTCAACGTTTACAAACCTGTGGATAGAGCATAGCAAGTGTGGTATGTGGCTGGACGGGCCATTTGACAAGCTGACAATCAGCAATGTCCGAGTCCGTAATCAGCAAGCAGACGGGATCAATTTCCACAGACAAGTCACCAATTCCACTGTTACACAGTCATTTTTCCGCAACACAGGCGATGATGCCCTCGCAATGTGGAACGAAGGAGGTGGCGGTTTCAACACCTTTTCGTTCAACCGCGTTGAAATACCAGTGCTGGCAAACGGAATCGCCATCTATGGGGGTGAATCTAACGTCGTCACCGATAACTACGTCGCTGACCAGCAGGCTGAAGGGGGTGGTATCCACGTCGGCAACCGCTTCCCCGGAAGTAAACCAATCAGCGGCACAACGGTAATTGCCCGCAACGCGATCGTTCGTGCTGGTTCACAGGATCACTACAATGGCTGGAATTTCGGTACGGGAGCGCTGTGGTTCTACGCGCTTGACGCAGACATGACGGGCGTTATCAATGTTGAAGATAATCAAATTATCGACAGCAACTATGAAGCGATTCATTTCATTGGCAGTAACGTTACCAATGTAACCCTCAACCGTAATCAGATTATCGGTGCTGGTACTTACGCAATGGAAATCCGTTGTGCAGGTACAATGACAATCAGCAATACAACGGCAACAGGACTCGGACACGGCGCTATTCTCAACTGCCGAACAGACTTTGCGATCGCTGACGGTGGCGGTAACGGTGACTGGATTACTCAAACACCAGTCTGCCCTGACCCTTATCCAACCCCAATTTATGTTTCGGTAGAATCATCTGAACTTGAACAATTATCAGCAGTATCCACAAGTAAGTAGCAGGGTGGGTTCATTGTAGATATTGACTGCAAGGTGCATCCCGTTTTTGTAAATATATTCACTGGCTTAACTCGGTTTTCAATGTCAAACTAATCACTTGATTCAATCTATTTTAGCGTTTTTCGTTCACACTATATCACTTCTTAAAGGAGGATAAATCTTAAATGGTAATTCATGTAGCGATCGGAATTTTGCGGCTCTGAATACCAAGGCGATCGCAGGTGTGGTCAAAAATTTTGGATTTGACGGTCTCGAATGTAGCATACTTACGCCAACTGTGCTAACAGATAGAGTCGGCTTTTACAAACATTTTATCCAAATGTTGAATGTAGATATGGGCAACAGCGTTTACTGCGATCGGATGGCGCATTACTAAACACTTTTTTCTCATCAAATAGCTTATAGCTACGCTGATGACGATGAGACTGGGTTGCATAGTTTCTAACAAAGTTAAGTGTAGAAAAATGGCAGATTTTAAGAAGTTATTCTAGGAGCATACTTATGAGCTTGAACATTAAGTCATCTCAAGAAAGTGTAGAGGTATGGCTATCTGTACCTAATACAAGCACTATGCTGGTAAGGCAGACAGATATTTATTTTGCGGCTGACAGTGGCGTTAATAATCATACAATAATTATTGACGAAGATACACAGTATCAGCAAATAGATGGTTTCGGTGGCTCACTGACCGATGCGTCATGTTGGCTACTAAAGTATAAGCTTACAGACCAGAAAAGGGCTGAAGTCATGCAGGATTTATTCGGACAATCAGGAATAAATATAAGCTTGCTTCGGCAACCTATAGGAGCATCTGATTTTAGCTGGGAAGCGTGGACATTAGATGATACTACCAATAATACTGATGACTGGTCTTTAAACAACTTTTCTCTTTCGAGGGAAGACGCTTACATACGCCCTATGCTCGATATGGCATATAAAGTAAATCCGGGTCGCATAAAGATATTTGCTACCCCGTGGAGTCCACCAGCATGGATGCGCTCTAACAAGGGACTTTATGGGCATGGTGGATACCTGCGTCCTGAATGCTACAACGTATATGCTGATTACTTTGTCAAATATGTTAAGGAATGTGAGGCTAAAGGAATTTCTGTATATGCAGTAACAATTCAGAATGAACCCCAGTATGAACCTGATGCATATCCTGGAATGCAAATGTCTATACAGGATGAAATAGGGTTTATTAAAGACTACATTGGTCCTAAGTTTCAACAAAACGGTATAAGCACAAAAATTATCTGCTTTGACCACAATTTTGATGATAACGGTACAGACTTTGCTGCGTCGGTCTTAGCATCTGATGCATATAACTACTGTGCAGGTTCAGCATGGCATCCTTACTGTGCAGGTAATTCGTGTGTACATGGTAACTGCCCAGGTAGGAAAGTCAGGGATATTCCCGTGAGGGAGGAAAGATGGTA
>NZ_JAYGHD010000107.1:0-13331 GCF_034932245.1 Nostoc sp. UHCC 0251 | reverse complement strand
GTGGGGTGGGCATCTTGCCCGCCCAGCTTATGCAGTTTAAATGTGGAACAGCTTAGAGTTTCCCGGTGTTCTTCTGTGATTGAAGTGGAATGTTCATTCGAGGGGCCTTGCTTTATGAAACTATGCAAACCAAAGCATTGGACAAACTGTTGAAGAATTAATCATCATTGTGGCAGCTTCATTTGAAGATGAATACCAGGATCGAATTGAATATCTACCCCTGAGCCAATAGCGCATTCTCCACTCGCTCACCCCATCACCTTTCTACTCCTCGCTACTAAGATAATAAAATACTTCTTAATTTTCCGGTTGAATTCCGAAGTACTTAATATCTGCCTTCTTCTTGATATTCGGGTATAGACCAAAGTTTGATGGTTTCGTCACTACTGCCACTTACTAAGGTTTGCCCATTAGGACTAAAAGCAACAGACCATACAGACTTGGTATGTCCTGCAAAGTTATCAAGGAGTTTGCCACTAGCTAGATTCCAAAGCTTGATTGTTGTGTCGTAACTACCACTAACTAAGGTCTGCCCATTAGGACTAAAAGCAACAGACCATACAGATTGAGAATGCCCTGCTAGAGTGTGCAACAATTTGCCATCGTCTAAGCGCCACAGTTTGATGGTTTTATCCATACTGCCACTAGCAAGGCTTTGCCCATCAGGACTGAAGGCAACAGAACGCACTTCTTGGGAATGCCCTGTGAGAGTCTGTATCAGTGTCGGACTGCCAGTGTTTAGCTGCCAAATTCTGATGGAGCTATCTTTACTGCCACTGGCTAACTTTTGGCTATCGGGGCTAAAAGCAACAGACTTCACCCAGCCTACATCCTGGAGTGTAAAGACTTTTTTGCCTGTGTCGAGATTCCAGAGCTTAATGGTATTATCAGCACTGCTACTAGCAAGCAATTTTCCATTGGCACTCATAGCGATCGCTTGTATATCGTCACGATGCCCATCAAGGGTACGGATGAGAGTACCTGTTTCCAGATTCCACAGTTTAATTCGATTATCCCAGCTGCCACTAGCGAGTATACGGCGATCGGCGCTAATCGCCAAGGATACAACTCCATCAGCATGACCTTTAAAAGTGTGGAGTAATTTGCCAGTGTGCAGATTCCAAATCTTGATCGTGCCATCATAGCTACCACTAGCTAAAGTCTTACCATCTGGACTGATAGCGATCGCATAAATCCACGTTGAATGTCCTTTTAGGGTTTGATCGGGTTGAATGATTGGCGAGGCCATAGCGCCAGGTGTAACCATCTGGAATGGAAATAGCAAACGATAAGAGCTAAATCCAACCAAGGTTGCTGTAGATGTGATTGCCAGCACTACTGTAACTTTATTAACAATTTTGTTTAACACTACAGACAGACTCTCCATTTACACAATTTAGGCGACAAATAGTACAAGAAAACAGAAAGCTGATTCTAGCCTTTTCACTAATTAGTTATTTTCGCTGTGGTACACTAACGCTTTTTTCTGCTAATTCTGCTTTAGTTACTTTCTTTGCATTTTTTTGTTGCTTATCTTGATGTTCAATCCAAAGGCGAATGATAAATAAAACCGTGATTAAAATAGTAGCAACAAGGCTAATCGGTGTTAAATATGTCCAATGTCCAGACATCTTATCCCAGATATGCCAAATCAAAATAACCATAGCTGGATAAGTTAGTTTGTGTAATTGCTTCCAGTTCTTTTTCAGCTTTTTTACACTCCAATTATTAGAAGTTATAGAAAGGAGTATAAAAATTATGAAAGTGCTTACACCCTGGATATATATCCAAAATGTCTTCGTGTCAAAAAAATCAAAGTTTCTCTTTTGCACCATTAGGAACCCATGACCTAAAGCCAAAAAGAAAGCTATAATACCGATGATCCGACGGCGTTTGAGCAGCCATTGGGGAATACCAGTCTCTTTGGTTTGCGGAAAAACAATTCTTAGAATTGTGGGAAGTAAGGTGGCTATATAGCCAGCTAATGATAGGAATCCGAGAATATTAGCCAGGGGTGATTCATCTATTGAAATCATGATTAATCTCTAAAAATAATATTGTTGGCTATAGTAGAAACTACAGATATAGACATTGAAAAATAACCTCCGCTCATCCTATTTGAAATAGCGGGTAAGCTAGGCATTTTAGGTTTAAAGTAAGAGCTAGTATTTTCCTAAGAAAACTTTGCTAGGTAAGTAAGTTTGTAATCAAGACTTTAGTCAATACAGTTAGCTTGACGTTTTAACGTACATCTTTATTTTTGGTACTCTTCTACTTACTTAGATCCATAAATTAGCTGCTTGATTAATTGTTTACATCGTAGTATGACTATTTGAGGGTTAATAGTACCCTAGAGGGTACTATCTCCAACTGCGATCCTTTATGGGATGGCGCAGCATTAACAAAATAGTCCCGTTAATGGGACTTAGGCAAAAAGTAGCCAGAAAAAAGCCTCAATTTTCTGGACTTTAGTTACCGGTGCAAAACTCCAAACCTTTACGGCGATTGATGTAAATCAAATATAAGCGTACCTACCCCAAACTTAAATAGGGTGTTTATAGTACACATAAACTATAATATTCCCAGAGGAATCAAGGATACGGAACGCCATTACTGGAGAATGCGGTGTAGGCGATCGCGATTTTCTCTTCTTCAAGCCTGTAGGGATAAAAATGGTGACTGAATCTCAATGAACAATAGATTTTTGTCAATTATTTTTGAATAATAATTTTTAATTTTTAATTCTTCATTTTTAATTCCCCAAAGGGGTTGACTTCCGCCTTGCGGTACTAGTCTAAACTCCAAACTAAAAAATACCTAGGCTTTTTTGAGGTTGTCCACAACGCTCAAAAAAATCCTAGGTAAAGCTTTATTTTTAAGGGGGATTTAGGATGAACTAGAATGTTTTGATACCTACAAGAGGACTTTTAAAACATTCTCTTAAATCTATTCCTGACATCCATTATTGAATCCTAATTAGTTGTCATCCTAAGATAGGAGCGTACCTCCACCTAGCTCTTTTTTCGGTATTTTTGGTATGTACTTATCCTGGTAGCACTTATAGTAAGTTCCACCCCATTTCTCATTGTAGTAGCTGTAACACTCGTATTTTTCTTTAGGGACATAGTAGTATCCACCACTATCATAAGGAGATTGGCCACCTCTAATGTCAGATTCTTCAGAGATTGATACATCAAAAAAAAGTAAGTCGGAAACAATCATTTTAAGTCTCCTTAACTTTTCAAATTTTGGACTAGCTGACAATCAAAATTTTCCTAAGAGGATGTCCGAAAAGCCTCTTAGATGTATATGAGCAATCGAGAAAATCGAGTTTTCATTGAATTGTAGGTTGAATTAAGCGAAGCGCAACATAAACAGACAACCCAAATGTTGGGCTTCCTTATGTCAATTCAATCTACATTTAAATCAATTAATTTGGTATCTGAAAACAGACCCTACAATATATCTGAGGAACCCAGGAACTCTACGCTTTTCAATCTGCTAGGCAAGCTATTTAGCCTTAATTACTAGATTATCAATTTCAAATCAACTGTTGTATTCATTGCAACTATTCTTTACTTGCTGGGAATTTAATAAACATTTTTGTAAGAGCACGTTAGACGATGCGTTTCAAGACTACTCGGGTTTTGGATTTTAAACTGGAATTTGGTTTGGGGAAAAGGTTACTGGGTTTGAGTTAAAGGTTTTTTCTTTCCCCTTTAATACGCTTGGGATAAGCTTTTTTTATTCTCTCCTCCTGCAACGCCAGCCTCAACGGATAAATTTCTTAACCCAAGCGTATTGCTTTCCCATTCCCCTTTTCCTCAAAACCCCACAAGTGGATGGTACTAAGAAAAGCCCAAAAGCTTGTGTCGCCTTGTTCCCAGCCTCCAGGCTGGGAATGTATTCAAAAGAGGCTCTGCCTCTTGTTAAGCTACTGGAGGCGGAGCCTCCCAGAATAGGTTCCCAGCCTAGAGGCTCTTAACCAGTCAGAGCAAGGGCTGTATCTTTTCTTAGTGCCATTCCCCCACAAGTATTGGGATGCGTTTTACTTATCGTTCATAAAAAAGCCCCCTCCTCGCTGGCGCGGGGAAGGGGCTAAGGGTGGGGATAGTCTAATATCCGCCTTCTTCTTCGTATTCTGGCTGTCTTTCTTTGACTTTCTTGGGAATATTCACGGGCTTCGGCGCATCTTCCCAAGCATCGCCCTCTACGTCGTCATAATCATCGTATTCATCAACGTATGGCTTGCTATAGGGCTGGGCTTCATACTTTAGCGGCTGCGGTTGTTGATACCTGTCGTTGCCCGTGGCTTCGCTCCAGTTATCTTCTTCCTCGTCTTCTTCGTATTGAATAGATTCATACTGCCGCGCCTTCATTACCTGACGCTGTGGCCTTTCTTCTTCCACATAGTCTTCATTCCATTCTTCTTCCCGCGCTACGGGTTCGGGGGCGCGAACTTTTTGTTTAGGTGGCTGCAATGGTACTCCGCTAGGCAGTTGATTCCCAGGTGCAACTTGGCGTGGTGGAGTATAGCCGTATTCTTCTTCTATATCTCGCTCCCAAGGTGCTTTGCCGATACCCAAACGCTCTAGTAAACCAACTGTCAACTGCTCTACTCGTTCTTCGGCTCCCTCAAACACAATCAATCGATTGGGGCCAGTGCTGACAATTTCATCTACTGAGAACTCGTAAGTGCTGAGAAATTGATCGGGGATTTGGGGCAATCCTAAAGAAGCAATAACTATGGAGTTAAGCTTTCCGGTTTCGCCGTTGAACTTGAAGCCCCGAACTTTGCCTAATACTTCACCCGTTTCTGTAATTACTTCCCAGTTAATTAGATTACTGAGAGATTCAACTTCGATATCTTCAATTGCATCTTCGTTATCAACTAGGATGACATCACCAATCTGGCTGATGTTGTTGAGGTACATGTAGCGCGGTATGCCCGAAATAGAGATCAGGCTGTCTCGCAAACCAAGAGCCACAACCTCTCGTTGATCAATATCAACCCAGACTTGACTGATGATGCCTAACCGCTTGCCATTGTCGCGGGTAATCACCTGGGTATTTAATATGTCGGAACGCCTAATTATCTGTTCAGAGGTCATTCTATACCGAGTCCTGATCTCCAATCCGGTTTATATATACACTATTATTAACAAAAATTCAAGCAGATGTATTGGATGATTGTAACTTAATCCCCAAAACTTGAGTGTAAGCTCCTCGTGCTTGAGTAACGCCAATTGTACGTTCGGCTGATTCTATCATCGGACGACGCAAACTCACAACTATAAATTGCGCTTGTTGTGACTGTTGTTTAATCATTCTAGCTAATCGTTCTACGTTTGCTCCATCTAGAAACATATCCACTTCGTCAAAGGCGTAAAAGGGCGATGGGCGGTAGCGTTGCAGGGCAAAGATAAAGCTCAAGGCTGTGAGTGATTTTTCTCCCCCAGACATGGAAGCTAGGCGCTGTACGGGTTTACCTTTGGGGTGCGCGACTAAATTCAGTCCGCTGCTAAAGGGATCTTCGGGATTTTCGAGTTGCAAGAAGCCGTCACCGTCTGAAAGAATGGCAAAAATTGATTGAAAGTTTTCGTTGACAGCATCGAAAGCTTCTTTAAAGGCAAGTTGCCGCAATGTGGTAAAGTTTTCAATCCGTAAAAGTAGTTCGGTGCGTTCTCCTTCTAATGTTTCTAATTTTTGCGTTAGTTCTTGGAGGCGGTTTTGAGTGCGTTCGTATTCTTCTAACGCCAGCATATTGACAGGTTCCATTGCCTGTAAGCGTTTAGTAAGCGATCGCAATTCTTTTTGCAATTCTTCCAAATCTACCTTATCTGGAACTTCTGGCAAGGGATTTGGTAATTCTGCTCCTACATCCCGCAACTGGGTTTGCAGTGCAATTAGTTCCTCCCGGCGCTTCTCTTGGGTTTCTTTGAGTTTTTCGATTTCCCATTGCAATTGTTGCTGGCGCAAAAGATGCGATCGCACTTCCTGTTCTGTAGCATCGCGTTTTTGTTTCTCTTCTCCCAAATTCTGCTCCATTTGACTCAACGATAAACGGGTTTGGGTGATTTGCTCGTCTATCGTTGTGGTTTGTGCAAAGACGCGATTCATCGCGTCTCTACAGGAGATTTGTTGGGTTTCGTATTCGGTGATTCGCGTTTCTGCTTCTTGGATTTTTTCTTGTAAACGTTGTTGCTGATTTTCCAAATTTTTTAATCTTTGTTCAGCTTCGCGTAACGCTGTCTCCCGTTGTTGCAATTGTTGCTCTTGAATTTTAATAGTCGCCTGGATTTGTTGCCATTCGCTGGGGGTTTGGGATGCTTCCAACTCTGCTAAAGCGTGTCGCAATTGTTGCAACTGAGTTTCTTGTCCAGGTAATTCCCGCTCCAAAATTTCCAGACGGGATTGAGCAGTGGCTAACTTTTGGCTGTTTTGGGCGAGTTGCGATCGCGTCCCCTCTAGTTGTGCTGTTAAATTTTTAATATCTTTCTGCAACTGTTCCAATTGCAACTGCTGTTCGCGCCGCGCCTGACGCGCTTCTGCGAGTTTTTGCGTTAGTTCTTTGGTTCTGGCTGACAAAGTTGCGATCGCTTCAGTACAACGCTCTAAAACCCGTTCAATGTCCACCAAGCGAGTTTTTAAAGCGATCGCTTCATCAGATTCCGCCGCTTCCGCATTGCCAAAGCGCAACGCTGAACGATTGCTGTTGCTACCACCAGTCATTGCACCGCTGGTTTCTAAGAGTTCCCCGTCTAAAGTAACGATGCGATACAGTCCTAAATTTTTCCGCGCCGCCTCAAGGTTGGAAAAAACTACTGTGTTGCCGAAAACATAGCTGAATACATCTTTGTAACGGCGATCGCAATCGACTAAGTTAACAGCATAATTAACGAAACCGCTAGCAAAACGCAGCGTTGCATCTTGAGTAAATTTGGGAGCGTGAATTTTATTCAGTGGTAAAAAAGTCGCCCTCCCTGCACGCTTCTGTTTGAGCAATTCAATCCCTGCTGCGGCGATGCTGTCATCTTCCACCACAATATGTCCCAAGCGTCCACCGGCAGCCATTTCCAAAGCTAGCTGATGGCGGGGTTCCACCTTTCCTAACTGCACAACTAAGCCACAAAGTCCAGGCATTCCCGATTGTAAAATGACTTTACTCGCTTGGGTTCCTTGGACTTCTTGCTGTGCTTGCGCTTGTGCTTCTATTTTATCCAACTGGCGTTGTTTTTCCCGTTGTTCAGAAAGTAAGCGTTTTTGGGTTTCTTGTTGGATTTGTAATTCTTGTTCTGTGGCTGAGAGATTTTGGGCTAAATTTTGGATGGGTTCGCTAGAGGCGTTAAATTCTGTTTGAACTTGATTACACTCAGTTTGTTTTTGGGCTAATTCGGGTTCGTCGCGTTCAATTAACTGGGTTTGCTCTTGGATAAGCTGCTGTAACTGATTATTGCGTTCTGTGAGTTGGGCTTGTTCTGTGCGTTGTGGTTCTAGAGTTTGCAGCAGAGTTTCAATTTGGCGGTTGAATGCCGTTTGTTGCTGCACCCACGCTTCAGAAGCTGAGGCGATTTCGGCGGCGGCTTCGCGGGAGGTTTCTAGAGCTTGGTGGGCTTCATTCCTTTGGTGTTGGGAAGACGCGATGAATCGCGTCTCTACAAGCTGGGTTTCGGCAATTTCTGCTAGGGAATGACGGTGTTTTTGAATTTCTTGCTGAGTTTGAAGCAGACGTTTGGCGGTTTCTTGGGAAGCTGTTTCTAATTCGGTTAGCTGACGCTGGAGTTGTTTTCGTTCTGCTTCTTGGGTGGCGAGGGTAGATTGTACCGCCAAAAGTTCATCTTCACCTAATGCTTTCACATGGGCGTTGAGTTGTTCAAGTTCAGCAGTTTTTTGAACGATTTCGGAATTTAGGTTTGTGAGTTGAGTTGAGAGTTCACTCGAATTGCGATCACCTGTTTGAATTTCGTGAACTAACTTTTCTTGTTGTGCTTGCAAGGAACGCCATGATAAAACAGCTTCCCAGGATTGCTTGGCTAGAAATTCCGTGCGGAGTTTTTGATATTTCTCAGCTTTAGCACGATCTTGGGCAAGGCGATCGCGCTGTGCAGTTAATTCCGTTTCAATAATCCGACAGCTATCTTCCTTTTCCTTCACCTCATCTAAAGTTGATTTGGCTTGAATGATTTTGCGATCGAACGCCGCCACCCCTGCCAATTCATCAATAATTTCCCGCCGTTCCCGCGCATTCATCGAGATAATGCTGGTGACATCCCCTTGCAGCACCACGTTGTAGCCTTCAGGATAAACCCGCAGATTACTTAGTTGCTGATGCAACTCTGTCAGCGTGCAAGCTTCACCATTGATATAGTAATTCGACGTGTAACTTCCTTGGTGAGTGACTCGCAGCCTTCTAGTAACACTCCACTCTGCCGATTTTGGATTTTGGATTTTGGATTTTGGATTTTCTTCCTCTGCTTCCTCTGCTTCCCCTGCCTCCTCTGCCTCCTCTGCCTCCTCTGCTTTCTCACTCTGCACCTTCGCGTCTTTGTGTGAGATTTCATCCGACAAATCAAACGTTACAGTGACGCTAGCCTCAATAGAAGCGCGTCCTTTAGAGGTTTGAGTGTTATTTACCAAATCCGGGAGGCGATCGGCTCGCATTCCCTTAGAACTAGAAAGTCCTAGACAAAATAGCAGTGCATCTAGAATATTAGATTTACCTGAACCATTTGGCCCAGATATGACAGTACACCCCGGTAGCAAAGGGACTGAGGTAGTGCCACCGAAGGATTTGAAGTTCGTAAGTTCCACGCGCTTGATATGCACCATAGGCGCTGGTTCACTGGGCTAATGAAGAACAAGTGTATCAACTAATTAAAAATTCGCAAGAGGGTAGGGGAAAATTAGGGATTATTGTAGACGTGTAGCAGCTTGTCGCAGGCTACCGCAGAGAAGGTAGGACAATCATCGTTCAGAGAAGACACAATAGAGTTAGGGAACTCCAAGAAATAAATTATCCCGCTTGAAGTTGTTGACTGTTGACTGTGAACAGTGAGATATTTTTTTATTTGGAAATCCCTTAGTACAAGCACGAGATTTCATTACAGGCGCTCAAAAGCAACTAGATCAAATCATTTCAGTTTTAGATCAACTAATTGGAAAAACAATCAACTCATGTAACATTTTGTCGTTGGCAGAGCGATCACTATCAATTTATTACTATTGATTGCAAGAATATTTTATAAGTATGTAAGATAATTTTATGGGTAAACATAACAAAGTAAATTATGCAATTAGAAGATTACTTCGACTTTCAGCGACCTGATGATATTCGACTCAAAGGTACAAGAGTAGGAATTGAAACTATACTCTATGATTTCATCCATCGGTGTCGGACTCCAGAGGAAATTTCCCAAAGTTATCCATCAGTAACTTTAGAGCAAATATATGCAACTATTCTCTATTACTTGCATAACAAGGGAGCAGTCAGTGCTTACATAGCTAATTGGCTAGAACATAGCCATCGAATGCGAGAAGAACAGCGACGCAATCCACCGCCAGTTGTAACCAAATTGCTAAAACTGAAAGCTGAAAGAGAAGCAATGAAAAAGATACATGACTCTCAAATATCTTCTTGATGAAAATGTTGATAAAGTCTACAATCGCCAATTTGTCCAGCGCAACCCTAACTTAATGATGTGGGTAGTTGGTGATCCTGGCGCTCCTCCCAGAGGGACATTAGATCCAGAAATATTATGCTGGTGTGAAGAATATAATTTTATTTTAGTCACAAATAACCGTACATCTATGCCTAGACATTTAGCTGAACATATCGCGCAAGGGAGTAATATACCAGGTATTTTTATTTTGACTGATAAATTAACCATCGGTCAGATTATTAGTGAATTAAGTCTAATTGCTCAAGCATCTTTTAATGATGAATATCAAAATCAAATTATTAATTTACCACTACTTTAATCACGATTATTTAAGCAAAAAAACAGGGCTTACACAGATGTAAGTCCCTGTTTAGCTTTTATACCGATGTTAACTGAGAACTTCAGTTATTCTTTTATGGCTTCACAGCTTCAACTTTTGCTTCCACCTTTACCATCTTTACACCTTGAACTTCTTTAGCCAAGGTTTCAGCTTTCTGGAGTTCTTCAGCAGAAGCCACTGTGCCTTTGAGGATAATTTCACCCTCTTTATTTTCAACTTGTAACTTGTTGCCTGGTAAGCCTTTATTCAACTTTTCACTAACTTCAGTTTTTAAATCGCTCTTAGCTTTTGTTGCTGCCGTTTTTTCAGAATCGGTTTTAACTTTAGTGCCTATAGTAGCTGCTAAAGGAGTCATTTCTGTTGCTGGAATCTTAGCAGTAGTTTTATCGGCAGTTTGATTTATCTGAGAAGCTGGTGTTGCTGGTGCTTGAGCAGCTTGATTAGTAGTGCTAGGAGTTTCTGAACCAGTTTTAGGAGCTTCTTCGCAGCCAAAAGTACCAACTACCAAAATGCCACTAACTAGTAATAGAATTAGCTTTTTCATTATCTATCTCCGAATTGAGTACTTGAAGCGATTAATTGATGTGTGTGTCATGGTGAGGAGCAGATGTTAAAAAGCAATTAAAGGTGGAGTAACAAAAGTGCCCAAGCAATAGCTCAGGTTACTGAAAATCAAAACTTGGACAATTTCTTGCAGCTAAGATTTTGCTGCCAGTTTTAAGAAATGCCAATTCAATTTTCCTGATGGCTGCTAACTAGGATGCCTCTGCATACAGTCTGTAGCTCTCTATTAATTTAATGTAGATGCCCAGTAGCTCTCTCAATGGTAGACTATGCCACCCCATTATGGTGACTCGATGTTATCAGATTTAATTTAGTTTGGCGATGTCTATAACCTACGCGACTCAAAAATTCAGCGTTTTGGCAATACTGTGGCAACAAAATCACCAACAAAATGTTACTTTAGAAAACTATGGCTTACTTAGAATCCCTCAACTATCAGGAAATATTAGCTAATGCCGTACCTTACTTATGCCCACGAAATTAGTGCCATTGTTGCTGAATATACCAACGTTAAAACGCTGTGGATAGATACAGAAGTAGCTGACTATAAAAGTCGTAATCCCCGACTATCGCTGATTCAGGTATTAGATAATCCTAAAGATATGAGTGGCGATCGCGTCTATCTTTTAGATGTACTAGATCAGCCTGATATTATAGCTGAATTTATTGAAAAAATTATGATTAATTCTACCATTGAAAAAGTTTTTCACAACGCCAGTTATGATCTAAAGTTTCTCGGTAACAAGAAAGCCAAAAATATTACTTGCACTTTGGAAATGGCAAAAAAAATTCCTTACTATCTTTTGCCATTACCCAACTACCAACTCAAGACTATAGCTACTACACTTTGTAGCTTTAATAATATCGAAAAACAAGAACAAAAAAGCGATTGGGGAAAACGTCCCCTGACTGAAGAACAGATAGAGTATGCTTACCTAGACTGCATTTATCTGGCTCAAATCCACTCAAATTTGTTAGGATTACAAGCCCAAGCTAACCCCGAACCCGCAACGGAAGACTTAATATTACTCAGTACAAGATACTCGCAACTTGAGCAGCAATGGAAGTTGTTGAATTCAGAATTTGAGCATTTGCAAGAACGCATGAAAAAAGCCATGCAAGCTCAGAATATATCGGAAACTTCTGCTCACAAGCTAACTAGTTATGAACGTACTACAGTTAAAACTGCATTTACAGAATTGGCAAAGCTAGTACAAACCCAAGATATTAATTTAGATTTTCCAATCACACTAACTCAAAAACTCCAAAAAGATTTAGGGCAAAATCTGGAACACCTCTCTGTAGAGATTGAAAAAACCACCTCTTGGCGGCTAGCTTTCAAAAATCAAGAGAGTGAAACAGAGAATGATTGACACTCCCCGCGCTAAAGCAACGGGGATTCTTGAATCTAAGACATACAGCAAATTGCGAGTTAGTGAGGTACAGATAATCGTAGGGATACAACATATTGTGCCCCTACTCACATACTTCATTTACCTGAAATACGCTGTAAATCTGATACAGATACATGAGTAAAGACATACATCTGTACACCTCTACAGGCGATTCATATATTGCAAAGGTATTTTAATTGGTAGAAAAAGTAGAAAGATCATGATATAAAAGCACAAAAATGATAAGTTTTGTACTTGATGTTTTATAATTGCTCCTATACATAAGCATTAAATAAAGCTATTGAATATCAGCTAAATCAGTCAATTAATTTTATACTTACTATTAAAAGTTAGAATAATTATTGCGTGAAAGAATGGAAACCTAGATTTTAGTACTAGTTTTTTCAGGTGTTATGGCAGTTGGTATTAACTTATGAGACGGCGTTTCTTTAAACAAAAGCAAACAAGGGTAAATACTTTATTTACCATAGCTATTTTTACTACATTGACCGCAATAAGCAGTATTTCTTGCAGTAAAAATGACAATGTTTTGGTAACAGAAATAAAAGTTACTCCACCTAGCCGTCGTTCAGCTACAGCTTCCATTGGTGGAGAATTCTATCTTCAGGGAAAGAATCAGCATTTAAATGGCGATTTACAAGCTGCGATCGCTTCATATAATAAGGCAATTGATCAAAACTCTCAATATGGCGCTGCCTACAACGGCCGGGGATTAGTCTACTTTGATTTGGGAGACAAGGAAAAAGCGATCGCAGATTACAATCAAGCACTTCGCATCAATCCTGACGACGCTGAAGCCTACAACAATTTGGGGAATGCCCGCGCCTCACTAGGAAATAACAGAGAAGCAGTTAGAGATTACAGTGAGGCGATTCGCCTGAATCCCAACTATGCCGAAGCTTACAATAACCGAGGAAATGCCCGCGCCACCTTGGGAGAAAAAAGAGGGGCACTAGATGATCTTGATCAAGCGATTCGCCTCAACCCCAAATATGCGATCGCCTACAATAACCGAGGAAATGCCCGTGCTGCCAATGGAGATCCACAGGGGGCGATCGCAGATTACAATCAAGCCATTCGCTTCAATCCTAACTTTGCCCCTGCCTACAATAACCGAGGCAATGCTCGCGCCACTAATGGAGACAGACAGGGAGCGCTCAAGGACTTGGAAAAAGCAGCAAGCATTTTTCAAAATCAGGGCAACAATGAGTTATACCAACAAGTGACGAAAAATATCAAAGAGCTTGGACAGTAGGGAGTGGGGAGCAGGGGGGAGCAAGGAGCAGGGAGCAGGGGGAGCAGGGGGAGCAGGGGAGGCAGGGGGAGATGAGGGGGACAAGGGAGAATTATTGA
>NZ_JAYGHD010000106.1:0-13490 GCF_034932245.1 Nostoc sp. UHCC 0251 | reverse complement strand
ACCCTCTGATTAAGATTCTGTTACATAGCGGGAAATTTTAGCACCCACTTACTTAGTTTGTCCATCAAAAATTTAGTTTCAGTATTACTTATTGTTAGCGCTACTCTACGATAAACTGCTGCTCGCTGATAGCGCTAACATTTAAATTTGGTGTCTTTTCAAAATTACATTGTCAAAGATTGAGGATTCGTTTCAATCAATTTCGCTAAATCTTGCAAGAACGCCGCAGCATGGGCACCGTAAATAATCCGGTGGTCAGAAGTAATATTTACTTGCATTTGTTGCCGCACGCCAAATAAACCGTCAGGTGTTGCTACTACTTGCGGACGAGATGCCCCGATCGCTAAAATTGAACCTTGTCCAGGCGGTAAAATCGCATCAAATTTATCTACGCCAAACATCCCCAAGTTAGACAGGGTAAAAGTACCACTGTTATATTCTTGAGGCTGTAGTTGTTTTGCTCTGGCACGTTCTACCAAAGACTTCCAAGTACGCGATAGAGAATAAATATCCACTGCGTCTGCATTTTGCAGCACAGGTGTAATTAATCCGCCATCATCCATCGCTACTGCAACGGAAATGTTGATATCAGAATGATAAACAATACCCTGGTCTGAGTAGCTAGCATTTAACAATGGGTGTTTTTGCAACGTTACCGCTACAGCTTTCGCCAGTAGCGCTGTCATTGTCACACCTTTGGATTTAATTTGTTTATAAAGTTTGTCTAACCCATCAGTGGTAATTGTATAACCGACACGGAAGACGGGCACGGATATGGTAGCTACCATGTTCCGCACTACGGCATTTTGGAAGGTAGTTAGAGGCACAATTTGACCAGGAATAGCCGCTGCCACTGGCGCGGGTGCTGGTGTTTGAGGTGCTGGGGGTGCAACTGGGACGCTGGTTGGTACAGGTGCTGGTGGGGCAGCTGGGGCAGTGGCGGGTTGTTTGCCCTTATTGGACAATGCCTCTACATCTTCGGCAACAATGCGACCGAAGGGACCACTGCCTTGGAGTGTAGTTAAATCAACTTTAAGTTCTTTGGCTAACTTACGGGCGCGGGGTGAAGCTACAAGCCTTCCTTCTTTGTGATTAGACCCGTTTTGAGACGCTAAGGCAGGTGTTGCGGCTGAGGCTGTGGCGGCAACTGGTTCAGGAGAAGAGGTAGGAGTAGCCGCCGCGCCGCCAGAATTGGCAAGAGATTTCGCCTGTTCAATTTCAGCTTCCGTTTCGGCGATGAAGGCGATCGCAGATCCTACCGGGGCAGTTTCACCAGCTTCAACTATGATATGGGCAAGAAATCCTTCATAAAAGGTTTCTACATCCATATCTGCCTTATCTGACTCTACAACCACCACTGTTTCGCCTTTTTCCACTTTGTCCCCTGGCGATTTCACCCAGGAAACGATTTTGCCTTCGGTCATGGTGGAACTCAGCGCCGGCATAAATACTTCATGAATGCTCATAGGGTGGTTTTGGAAATCAATGGTTTATGGACTTTAACAGCTTTTATCAGATCGAATTGTATCTTGGCAGGAGAGTTTTGGATTGGAGATTTTATATTTTAATTGGGCATCGGGGGGAGTTCCAAACTCATAACCCCTAATTCTTGTACAGACGCGATTAATCGCGTCTCTCCAGGAACCTAAATATAACTTAGAGGTCTATAATACAGAGCTATCCTCAATGGTTAGCCAATATCTCGATCTCGTTTTAGTTGTTGACTTGCAAAAAATACCACGAGTTTCTCACAGATTAAATGGGATTGCTATTTATATTCCTCATAACCACTGCTTAAGATACAGGAGTTGCTCACAGGTAGAGGATATAAGATACAGGTCAATCTAGAATTCAAAATTGGTCATAAACCTATTTGAAATTCCTGTTTACTTTTATGTCGGCAAAGTTGAAATTCTTTTTAATTGTGATACTAAGTATCTTTGCCACTGCTGGCGCTGGAGTTTATATTACCCAGCGCCAGCCACCTGCACCGATTGTTGAGACTAGTGATGGACAAACCCAGCAGGTGGGAGCAATACATGAGTCTCAAGAGGTTGTGGCATACTCAGAGCGTTCCAATTATAAAATCATACCTTTAGAAAAGATCAACTCATCTCTCCAAGGTAGCGATCCTGCTACCCTCGCGCTGAATGCCCTTGACGGCATAGCATCAGTGGAAGGAACGCGAAAGGTAGAGGTAGCTTATCCGCAACGAAATCAAGCCCTTGTAACGATTACGCAAATCAAGCGGGGTAATGATTCAGTTGGGATTAAATATCGAGTTGAGATGACAGCCTTCGGGCGATCGCTTTTTGTTAGTTCGCCTCCAGTATGGCAAATTGTTTGGGCTGGCTCCCAGGTAGAATGTTGGGCTGGGAGCCGCTCCCACACAAAGTTAAATCACATTTGTGATTAGTCATTGGTCATTAGTTATTGGTAATTAGACATCTCCAGAAATTACTTATGCGTTACCTGAAACCCTTGTAGAGACGTTGCATTGCAACGTCTCTACATTAATTTTCACCAGATGTCTATTAGTTATTAGTCACAAAAGAAATGACAAAGGACAAATGACAAATTTAAATGTCGCCGCGAATTTCTTCTACAACGCCATCGCGCAGAACGATTTCGACTTGCATTTTGCTAATCAGGTTATCACCGATCTCTACCCGGAAAAAGCCTTCCATTTGGAATTGGTTGACTTCCTGATCTTGTTGGAGAAACTGCACTTGCTGGAGGTTTTGCAGCAACTGATTTTTCTGCTCTAGAAATTCACTTTTCTTTTGATTTACTTGGAGTTGGATATTGTCAATTTGTTGGAGAGTCTGGGGACCAGGTGGTTGCAGACTCTGCTTTTGAATTGCTGCGATCGCTCTTTGTCCTTCAACGTCTAGCTGTTGCAGTTGCTGATCGAGTTGATTGATCTGCGTTTGCAGCTGTTGTTGTACTTCCTCTTTCCAGAGGGGAGTCACAATGACTTTGACGTTAACAACACGTTTCAGGAGCAAGTTAGATTTGGAGACATCCATAAATATTTCACGTTCACTCTTTACAGTTGGGAGGTGGAATTATCAGGCAAACATGCCGTCAATAATATCGCGATAACGTTCCGTGACGACATGTCGGCGAACTTTCAGTGTTTGTGTCATCAAGCCATTTTCGATGGAAAACGGTTCCAGAATCAGTCTAAACGTTCCAATGCGGTCATCCGGTCGATAGCCTGGACGATTTTGCACTTCCCGATTCAATTCTTGCCGAAATAAATCCTGGATCATTCTACTCTCCAAGCCAATTTTTTGACTAGGTGAAGAAGTCACCTGATCATTGTGCGTATCCAGCGTTAGATTTTGACTTGCTGCCCATTTTTCTAAAGCTTCGACATTGGGGACAATTAAGGCTCCCAGGCTGCGCTGATCTTGGCCGACGAGCATAATTTGATCGATATATGGCGATCGCAAACAGGCATCTTCGATTGGCTGCGGCTCGATGTTCTCCCCGTTAGTCAATACAATCGTATCCTTTGCTCTGCCAGTTAGCACCAAGTCGTCTTGTGGTGTCAGCCAACCCAAATCGCCGCTATCAAACCAACCTTCAGCGTCAATTGCTTTCGCTGTCGCTTGCGGATTTTGGTAATAGCCTTGCATAATCTGCGGCCCCCTCAACAATACTAAGCCTCGCTTCTCTACTGGTAAAGGCGCTTTTGTCTCAGGATCGACGATTTTAGCTTCTGTAGCCGGGAGTGGTAGCCCTGATGCGCCAATCAAATTTCGCCAAGGACGCCGCACATGGGTAACAGGAGAAGTTTCTGTTAAGCCATAGCCTTGCAAAATCTGCACACCAATAATTTCAAAGAAGTTATCGATGTGTCTGGGAAGGGCACCGCCGCCGCTAATCATCTGCTTAACTCGTCCTCCAGTTGCTTCCCGCACCTTGGCGTAAACCAGTCGTTCTCCCAAGGCATGGAGGGGTAATAAAGCAGCTGCTTGTATCCTAGCTGCTAATCTTTCAACGCCTGAAGCATGAAGATTATTTAAATCCAATCCCTGAGCAACTCGCCGCGCTTTAATATATTTTTCGCTCATGCCCATTAAAAATTTAATTAGGCGTTGCTTTTTGGCTGGTTGTTCGCGAAACTGTTTTTGCACTCCTTCATAAATCGATTCCCACAGGCGAGGTACACCTACCATGTAGTTGGGTTTAAATTGTCTCAAATCTCCTTTTACAGAGCGCAAGTTGGTATAAACTTGCGTGCAACCTTGAGATAGTAGGTAATATTCAACAGTCCGTTCGTAGCTATGCCAGGAAGGTAAGATGCTGAGAACCATGTCGCCCGGCTTTGGCTGCAATACTGTGCCAAATGTTGTAACTTGGTGCATCAAATTGCTATAAGACAACATCACACCCTTGGGTTTGCCCGTGGTGCCAGAGGTATAAATTAGAGTTGCCAGAGCATCACGATTTTGCTTGACTGGCACAAAATTATGATTTGCCCCAATTTCGAGCAACTGCGAAAAGTTCAGTACCTTTAGAGTTTCGTCTACAGGTGGTGCTTCATCCGAAAGTAAAATCGCAAACTGAATTGGTAAATCGTTGAGTCTATCTTGCAGTTTCTTAAGTGTCTTTAAATCCTCGACTACTATTGCTGCACTACCGCTATTAGCGATGATAAAAAGTAGTTCTTCTTTTTCTGCTTGGGAGCTACGCACTGCATCAACTGCTCCAGAAGTCATTATGCCTTGATCGGCAATAAACCAGCGAGGACTGTTATCAGCAATTAGGGAAATGCGATCGCCTAACTTTACTCCCAAGGACTGTAACCCAGAAGCAAATAGTCGTATTTGCTCTGCTAGTTGGGTATAAGTAATTACTACTTCTGGTTTAGCATGAGGGTTGCGGAGGGCGGCAATATTACCAAATTGTTGAGATGCTAAAGGCCAAATTTCTGGCAGCGATTCTACATTGGTGTAATCTACCAACTGCTTTAGGGCTTGGCGCTCTCGCTCACTGATGTTAGATAAAAAAGAAGACGCGGTTTTGGTTTTTGACATATAGCGTTTCCTAAATATTTTACAACTGATCGTTTTCTAGCTTATTTTGTTATTACGCTACAATATCCATCCTTATTATCCACATTCGCATCTGTGTATAATAATTCCAGGAATTCCACGTTTATATTCACAAAAATTTATGTTAAAGTTAGTTTACATAGAGTGCAAGCAATAGATTAATTGAACATCAATGCTAGACATAGATTATGCTTGCATCTCAGAACAGCGATCACCTATTTTTCACAGGGGATGATTACCTATGAATTTGATAGAAGCTACACTGGTAACGCTGCTCAATATTGCTGCTTGCATAGCGTTACCTAAGGTTTTAACTATTTTTATAGCTGATAAAACCAAAATTACTGAAGCGTTACCGAATGGTTACAAATCGCAAACAGCCAGAGCCGAACTTACCAGTTTTCCTTATTGTACAGCTTACCCAGTGACGGGTAGTCAATTTTGTAAATTCAGCCCTGATTTCTGCGCCAAGTGTTCTCCTAATTGATGAATTGTTTACCAGTAAAAATTACGTGGCGTTTCAGATTAACTTTCAATAGAGCTAATATGAGTGGGGGTTACGGCAGAGATCGTTACCCTGCGTATAATGGATAGTTTTTACAATATATTTAGTTAGCTTATATCCAATAAAAGAAATCCAAAATTCGGATTTTAAGCAATTGTACTAATTTTGCTTCAAACTAGAAATATAGTAAACACCAATTTTCAAACGGAGAAGATTAATATATGAGTTTGATGGATGGTATATTCCTGACCCTGCTAAATACTGTTGCTTGTCTGGCGCTACCTAAATTGCTAGAAACGCTGTCTGCAAAAAGCCAAAATATTGCAACATCACCGTCTGCTAAAACATCACAAAATTCTAACTCTGAAATCCCCAGCTTCTCTTAATATAAGCTGATATCGAGATATCGCCTTGATGCTCAGAAAATTTAGTTATTATTGGTGCAAGGCGATGTCTCAAGGTAAGTTATACACATCTTGTTTTGAGGAAAGAATGAGTGTTCATATCTCCCAAAATAAATATTTATACAGGGAAAAACTGGTCTACAATACAGCTAAAACCAGGCAATAGGGAAGAAATAAGACTATCACTACTAAATAAAGTTTCTACCAACTTAAGTTGACTTTGTTCCCGCCTATAGACCTCTAGTTTACGCGATCGCCAATCAGCAATCCAATATTCTTTTACTCCTCTGGAAGAATAAAGCTTAAGTTTAGCTTCCTTATCTCGTCTTTCGTCTGACTTGCTTGCAGACAAAACTTCGACTACTAAATCTGGTGCGCCAGTTAAATGTCCCGCTTCATCCAATGTTAACGCTAAGGTTTCCTTAGTAGCCCAAACTACATCAGGAATCACACTATCTGATTCTGAAAACAAAACGCCGGGGTTGATTACAGCTTCTCCTAAACCAGTAGATTCTGACCAAATGTTAAGCTGTTGGAAAATTCTGCCGCAAGTTTGCTGATGTTTAAAGTGAGGTACCCTAGTCACAAATAATTCTCCATCAACTATCTCGTAGCGCGTCCCTTCATTTTCTGCGAAGAGTTCCACATCATGAATTGTCCAGCATACTCCTGTATTAAGCATCTGACTCATTAGGTAACTCCTTTAATCTTGCTTTTATATTTTAATAAAATAGAATTTAGCATTCATACTAATTGATTCTGTATTCTGTGTTCTTCTTTAATCATCACTTGCGATTTTCACGCCGCCACTTACAGCGTACTAAGCGAATTTCATCAAAACTGTAGCTTTCACCTAGTTGTTCTTTAATCGGAGTGAGGGAAATGTCACCGAGTACTTCTAAAACTTGCCAAATTTTTTGTTGATGTTCTAAAGGTACTAATTGATTTAAATCAACTGGCTGATTTTTCTCAATTAGTTTTTCTAAATGATTGCTAACTGTTGCCGGACTAAGGTTCCGCTTTTTGGCAATTTGAGCAATATTTAAACCTTGTTGATGCAATTGTAATGTTTGTAATTCGGTGTAAGAAGAAGATGAGTTGGGAGAGGATACGGAAGTAGCAGATTTATTTTGCAAACCTTTTTCTTGGCGGTAGGCGCGAATTTCTGTAATGAACTTTTCGCCATATTGAGCGAGTTTGTGACTACCAACACCAGAAAGTTTGCCAAATTCAGTTAAGTTTTGGGGTTGCACCTGTACCATCAATTTTAAAGTGGAATCGTGGAAGATGACGTAAGGTGGTACAGATTGCTCATCAGCCAATTCTTTACGTAGCGATCGCAACTTCTGTAATAATATTTCAGCAACTTCTGCTTTTTCACTCCCCTGTTCCCAGGTAATCTTTTGGACTGTGGTTACAGCTAGCAAAACTGTACGTTGTTTTCGCATTACTTCCCAACTTAAGGCATTTAGTTTTAAAACTGAGTAACCATCGCTAGTTTGTTCTATTAACCCTTGATGTAAAAGCGATCGCCCCAACATTCGCCATTCATCTAGAGTTCTATCTTTACCAATACCGTAGGTGGAAAGTTTATCGTGTTCGTATTGAATAATTTTGTCTTTTTTTGCCCCCCGCAACACATCAATTATGTGTAGCATCCCAAATCTTTCTTTGCAACGCGCCACACAAGATAAAAACTTCATGGCTTCAACTGTCCAGTCTTGCATGGGTTTGGGATGACGACAATTGTCACAGTTACCGCAATTCCCAGGAAACCTTTCTCCAAAATAACCTAGTTGAATCGTTCGCCGACAATCAGTGCCTTCAGCGTAATCGATCATCTGCCGCAGTTGTTGTTTAGCAATCAACTGTTCTTGAGGGTCAGTTTTTTGATCGATGCTCCATTCAATTGTTTTAACATCACCAAAGCTGAAAAATATTGTACAGCGAGATGGTTCTCCGTCTCTACCTGCTCTCCCAGATTCTTGATAATAACTTTCTATATTTCTGGGCAGATCAAAGTGAACTACCAATCGCACATCGGGTTTATTAATTCCCATTCCAAAGGCAATTGTTGCTACCATTACCCGAACATCATCTCGAATAAATCGCGTTTGATTGCTACTACGTTCTTCATCACTTAATCCGGCGTGATAAGGTAGAGCAATAACTTTATCATTTTGTAGTTTAAAAGTTAGTTCATCAACTTTTTTACGAGTTAAAGAATAAATAATTGTCGAACCTTCAGTTTCTCGAATTAGTTCTAATAATTCAGCGTAAGCATATTTATTTTTAGGACGAACTTCGTAATAAAGATTTTCACGGTTAAAACTGGCAAGATGAATGCTAGGTTGCTTTAGTCCTAGTTGTTGAATGATATCACTGCGGACGCGATCAGTTGCTGTGGCGGTGAGGGCGACGGTAGGAACATCAGGATAGCGTTTCCGCAGAGATTTCAACTGGCGATATTCTGGACGAAAATCGTGTCCCCATTCAGAAACGCAGTGCGCTTCATCAATAGCGAAGCTAGAAATACCAATTTTTTCTTTAACTAAATCGAGAAATGGTAGAAATCTTTCACTTAGGAGACGTTCAGGGGCGACGTATAGTAATTTTACTTTACCACTGAGGATGGCTTCTTCCCGCGATCGCACCTTGTAAGCATTCAAACTGCTATTGAGAAATGTTGCGTTAATATTATTATTTCGCAGTGCTTCTACTTGGTCTTGCATCAAAGCAATTAACGGCGACACCACCACCGTTAATCCATTTTTTAACAATGCTGGTAGTTGAAAACACAGAGATTTTCCCCCACCAGTCGGCATCACAACCATTAAATCTCGATTTTGCAGCGCATCTTCGATAATTTGCCGTTGTCCGGGGCGGAATCTATCATAACCGAAGTGATATTTTAGCGCTTGTTCGAGATGGGGATACTGAAGCATAGCGATCGCTTTTCGGGGGCTGTCTGCGTGAGTAGTTATTAAAGATATAAGGATTTTAACTCACATCACCGACAGCTTTGGGAAGCCCTGCGTTTCTTTAGGGCGTAGGCGCAGCCCACCGCAGGCATTTTACTAAGTCAATCATCATACATGAGCGTAGGCGTGGCCCGTCGTAGATATCGCTTTGCTTTTGAGAAAGTTGGGAGAAAATTAGCGATGTCTACGACGGGCTGCGCCTACGCACTGCTTTAAGCAACATAATTTAAAAGCCTTTATCATGGAATAATGCTGAAGTAAAAGTAGGTAAATCGCAAACAAATTGAAAACTTATGGACAACAATCAACAAATTTACAATTACACAGTTCTTCTGGAAAAAGAATCAGATGGAGGTTATCACGCTTTTTGTCCAATCCTAAAAGGTTGTCATTCTCAAGGAGATTCTTTTGAAGAGGCCATTGAGAATATTACAGAAGCTATTGAATTATATATTGAAAGTTTAAGGGCCGACAATCAGCCAATTCCTAAAGATGATTTAATTGTTAAGCCATTAAGTATCTTGGCATGAGTAATTTTCCCAGTGTCAAAGCTAAAGAATTTATCAAAGTCATCGAAAATTTAGGTTTTTATCTTGACCGTCAAAAGGGAAGTCATGCTATTTACAAGGATAGCCGTGGACAAAGGGTTGTTGTTCCTATTCATTCGGGAAAAGACCTAAAAGTAGGGACTCTAATGGGTATGATTCAGGATATTGGTATTAATAAGGAAACTTTTTTTGAGTTATTGGGAAAATAAAAGGTTATTGAGATATTCCCGTAATTCTTGAATTGCTTCGGCAGCAGTCTGGACTTTGAGCCTACCTGCTTGGAATTCAGCAATGGAAGCTGCTGCATCTGAGGCAATTTCATCTCGCCGACTTTCAATAATTCGGGTTTTGAGAATTTGTACTAGTATTTCTTATTGCTCTAAAGTAAGCTCCATTGCGGCATCTAAAGCTCTATCTAGGTTACTCAATTGCTTCATCCTCTTAATTATTTGGGTTGATAACAGAACTCCTAAGATATAAACTTAGTTTTTTAATGACCATTACTCTGGGCTTTCCTTAACGGCTCTTGACTTTGAACAGTGATATAATTGAAGAATAGACTGTCGCTACAAGATCAGGCGATGTCTACGACGGGCTGCGCCTAAGCACTTACTAATATCCTACATCTAAATATATACTCCTAATTCTTTAGAATGATATATTTTGGTTTATTTTTTTCTTCCGATAGAAGCAGTTGTTAAAGATATACTTTATCTTTTGCTAAATACCCTTGATTAAGTATTTTGAAAAAAATATTTAAATTTTTCGATGTTAGATTATCTTACCTTTTTGCCTGATAATTTTATCCCTATTGGGCTGGTCACTTTCTGAATACTTGCTATTTTTGAACTAAATAAGTAAGTGTTTTCAGACTGAAGCATTTTTCACTAATTTATCATTTCAACAACAGGCTTAAGTCTTTTATTTAAACAAAAAACGGAGTATTAGCCGATGAACGTAGAAGAACTCAGGCAACTATATGCCGCAGGAGAGCGAGACTTTAGTATCGCTGACTTAAGGGGTGCAGTTTTGGAAAACATTAATCTCAGTGGTGCAATCTTACATGGGGCGATGCTGGATGAAGCAAATTTGCAACAGGCAAATCTCAGCCGGGCTGACTTAAGCGCGGCTACGCTCAATGGTGCAAATTTAACAGGGGCTAATTTAAGCAAAGCTAATTTGAGTGATGCAACTCTTAACAATGCAATCTTAGAGGGTGCAATTCTAGATGAAGCCGTTTTGGATCAGGCTAATCTCAAAGCTGCGAATTTGGAACAAGCCAATCTTAGCAAAGCTGATATCCGTGAGGCCAATCTTAGTCAAGCTAATTTAGAAGCAGCAGATTTGAGCGGGGCAGATTTAGCGATCGCGGATTTGCATGAGGCAAATCTCCACCAAGCTGCATTAGAAAGAACCAATTTCACCGGAGCTAATCTAGAAAATGCCAATTTAGAGGGGACTATTTTAGAAGGCGGTGACAGTAGCCTGGCAACTTAAGTTCTTAACTGAAACTTGGAGTGAATTCACGAGTGCGATCGCTCACCTTTAACTTTCTTAAACTTCTGCTCAAATTTCAGTTTCCTACTATTGAGGAAATTAATTGCAATCAATTAGCTCAATTACTATTAGATTCTGCAAAACCACCACCATTAGTACTAGATGCACGAAGTCCGGCCGAGTATGCAGTAAGCCATATTGAAACAGCAGTACTTATAGATCCTCTAACAGATGACTTAGCAGCACTTTCAACAGTTTCAAAAGACAGACTAATTGTCGTGTACTGCGCCGTTGGCTACCGTAGCGCCAAATTAGCCCAGCAGCTTGATAAAGCTGGGATGAAATGCATTTATAACTTGAGCGGTGGGATTTTTCAGTGGGCAAATGAAGGAAGACTCATGTTTAGAGACGACCGTCCAACACAGGTTGTACATCCTTACAATGCAATTTGGGGAAAACTGCTGAAATCTAGCTACCATGCTCAGGAGCAATAAAACTACTAAATCGGTATGTCTCAAGTTTCCATTATCATTCCTACTTTAAATGAAGCAACTAACTTAGGACGTACATTGCGCCAACTGACTTTACTTAATCCTCCTCCTTCGGAAGTGATAGTAGTAGATGGTGGTAGTAAAGATCAGACGGTGACAGTTGCAAAGCAAATTTTTGAGTCATTTAATCAAACTTTGAATGTACAAATTCTTTCATCTCAACAGCCAGGGCGCTCTCTTCAGATGAACTATGGAGCATCAGCAGCTACTGGAGATATTCTTTGCTTTCTTCATGCAGATACTTGGATTCCTGATGATCTAATCAACGTTATCAATAAAACCCTGGCAGAGCCTACCATTGCCTGTGGGGGGTTCATTTCTCTGATGTCAGGAACTCAAACAACTCGTTGGGGTATCTCTCTACATAATTATCTAAAAACCTACTACGCACCACTGTTATTTAAGCCTTACCTATTTTTTCGAGGATTGCGTCTGTTGTTTGGAGATCAGGTAATGTTCTGTCGTCGGATTGATTTTTGGGATTGTGGCGGATTTGATGAGGCATTGCCAATTATGGAGGATGGAGATTTATGCTTGAAATTAGTTAAAAAAGGACGTATTTATCTCGTAAATCGGATTGTTCATTCCTCAGATCGTCGCGTAGCCAAATGGGGTAGCTTCAAAGCAACTGCAATTTACCTTTACATTGGGTTTTTGTGGGGGATTGGCGTTAATGCAAATTATCTCAAACAGTTTTATCAAGATATTCGCTGATTTAGGCTCCAATCATAGTAAAGATAGGATATCCGCGTTGAGGAATCAAGGGGATAGTCTGTTTTTAAGTAGGAGCGAATGTATTCGGGAATGGAGGGTGCAACCTTTAAAAAATCCTGACGATACCACTTCAAGATTTTATTACAGTAAAGTGTTTTGCTCTCCATGTCATAACGAACTTTTTCAGGGTTATTTATGAAACGACGTGCATCTTCATCTAATTGCTGACTGACTTGCTCAGGAAAGTAAGCTCCCGAACGTAGTAAAGGACAACCAACTGAAGCACAGACGATCGCAAAATGAATTCGCGGCTCCTGCAATTTTTCCCGCAGAATAGAGTTCTCAATTTCAGCTAAACTATAACTTTCCCCAAAGATAGAATAAGCGCGACGTTGGAAGAACCACAAAAAAGCTAGCCAGTTGGGAATTCCTAAAATTCGCGGGCGAATCGATTCTATTGGGTATCTCTCCAAAATTGTCGAAATGGTGAACGCATTGTAAAGGTTGATCCACAATGCCAATTGTTCGAGACTGTCACTATTAGATTTAAAAATCAGATTTTTTTCGCTCGACAACCAATCTCTAATTGCTTGGGGTTGCTCCTTTTTCCAAGCAACATAGTCTACACGACCTTGTTGATCAACATACTGACGCAACAACCTGTCCCAGGGTTCAAAATCAATCATTATTGTTGTGTTGATATGTTAACCTTTGTTTTTATTTATAACAATCCAAATTGAGAAAATAGGGAGATTAAAATTAGGACTTTTTAAGCTTATCAATGATTTTATTTTTTATGAATGATTTAGGATTGCTATCCATTATAAAGTCAATAGCAAATTAAGTCTAGATGATTTTTTTGATTTGCCTTAGTAAAAGTTTGTTTGAGCATAACCTTATTTTATCTTGTTACTAAATTTTTTATTAAGACAGCAACAGCAAAGTTCGTAATTAATTTCTCTTTATTTTAAGTACCTATTTCATTAGAAAAAGCCTCTAGCCTAGAGTATAGCTAGAGGCTAGTAACCTTGTTATCTGCTTTTATAAAAGCTATTACTATTACCAAATTTTTGCCTCTAACTATTGAATATTTGAAGGTGTATATAATAATCGCCTAAGTTAAGTTGGGATGTAATTACTGATACAAACAAGAAATACTACGATAATGCGTTCAGAGGGTTGCAGGTTTAGGGTTGCAGGTTCGGGAACCCCCGTTTAAAAACG
>NZ_JAYGHD010000105.1:0-13814 GCF_034932245.1 Nostoc sp. UHCC 0251 | reverse complement strand
TAGCTCACAATCTGCTTAATTTGTCAATGCCTTCTACTGGACTGGCTCTCTAGGAGGAAAGTCAAATATTCGCTTTCGTCACTTTAGCAGAAACTTTTTTTGTAACTTTTACAGTAAAAGTATTTGAAGCTTTCTTTTTTAGTCTAGAAATCTAAATCAACCAATTCCCGCATAATTAATTGGAAAAGGAGTTCTGTGGTTCGAGTTCCCGCAGTCTGATGACAGTAAAGATTAGGGTAACTAAATAATTCAGCTTTAGAGATTCAAATACAAGGGGAGTTGAATAATTGGAGAACAAAATAGTGAACAAGGATGATTTTCTATATCCACGTGGGCGCTACTATGGTCAGGTAAAGCCGGAAAACTTGGTTTTTAATGCCAATCTACAAGAATTTGCCCAACGAGTAAGCTACATTTGCAACCTCGAAACAGGTGGAAAACTGCCTCCAGGTGAAGCTTACGAACAAATAAAGGATCTATGGAAACAGTTGAAACGCTCAAAAAAAGAGCTAAAAATTGGCGAAGATCCATTTCAGAATGACCAGGGGGAGGTTGAAGGTTGAATAGGGCATTGGGCATGGGGCATTGGGCAAATGACTAATGACTAATGACTACTTACTAAGCATTGTCCAGACACCATCCCAAGACTCTGGGGGCGGCGTTCGTTGGTAATTACGCGCCCGTTCTAGGTGGATATCAACAGCTTGATCTTGGGGTTGGATGCATTTGGCGGCTTCAAAACAGGCGATCGCTTGTGAGAAGTTGCGCGATAAATAAGCCGAGCGTCCAGTATGATAGTGAAATAAAAATTCTTGAGTGTTGGCATCTAGAGGGATGCTGCGATCGCCAATTAACTCGTAGATATTTACCGCTTGGTGTTTCCCTTTGACTCGAATTCTATCTAACTGGCGCACCCAAATGCGATCGCTGCAAAGTTGATAAGTAAATTCGCTTAGAATTATATCACAACCATAATCCTTAGTTACTGCTTCCAAACGCGAACTCAAATTTACGCCATCTCCAATTACGGTGTAATCCATCCGTTTGCGAGAACCAATATTACCCGAAACCACTTCTCCAGAACTAATCCCAATGCCAATATTAATTTGTGGCTGCGCTTCAATAATTCGCCGCTGATTAAATTCCTCTAAACGGTGTCTCATATCTAACGCTGACTGCACAGCCCTCCAAGCATGATTTTCTGTAAGTGGTAGCGGCGCACCAAATACCGCCATTAAGGCATCACCAATAAATTTATCAAGAGTGCCTTCGTAGTTGAAAACTGCCTCTACCATCGTTTCAAAATATTGATTGAGCAGCAATACCACTTCAGCTGCACCGAGATTTTCCGTAAGTGTTGTGTAGCCTCGGATATCAGAAAACAAAATTGTTACTTCCTTGCGCTCACCCACCATTAAAGCATCTTCCCCCAGAGCCATGATTTGTTCGGCTACATGAGGCGTTAGGTAGCGAGACAGAGTAGTTTTCATCCGTTTTTCCTGGCTGATGTCTTCCAACACCACCAAACCACCCCGGACATCGCCTTCAGGATTAGTTAAGGGATTAACAGTCAGATTTGTGCTGCGTTCTAATGTTTGCACCTCATCAGCGCTAAGAAACTCAGCTTGGGAAGTGAGCGGTAGATTCCAAGGAATGAACACATCGGGGTTAGTGCGATCGCGTACTGCTAAAATTGAATCTGGAGTCCTAAATTTTGATTCTGGAGTTTCACTTTTAACTCCTAACCCTTCTCTACGAGAGGCTTCTCTTTCAGAGACGCTAACGCGAACGCCAACGGCAGGTGTTACAGTGAGCTTGTCGAACTGCTCAGGGCATCGTTCCTCACTATTAACTTGAGAAATTCCCACTATCAAACTTTGCTCTGGCACATAATGTTTAGCTCCAGTTTTTAAACTATCTTCTAGCCGCATTTGGAGATTTTCAATCGGCACAACTTCCCAAACTAAACGACCAATCAAATTTTGTTCCCACGAAAGCTTGTTGCTCTTAGTATTAGCGTCTCCTATTGGACAACCCAGTAACTCCAGTGCCGCATCATTAATCGTGACAATACGTCCTGTCATATCTGTAGAAATGACCGCATCTGATAAACTTTGTAAAATGTCTTTTTGATACTGTTTTTCTAACAGCACGTTTTCAAATAAGCGAGCATTTTCTAAAGCAACTCCTGCCTGGATATTAAAAGCCCGCATAAACTCTTCATCAGAAGCAGTAAAACTGTTTTGTTGCTTATTAATTAATTGTGTTACACCAATTAATTCATTTGCAGAATTAAATACTGGCAAACACAGAATATTGCGAGTTACATACCCGGTTCTTCTATCTGTAGTCGGGTCAAAACGGGGATCTTTATAAGCATCAGAAATATTTAAGGCTTGACCAGTGGAGGCCACATAGCCAGCAATACCACGGTTAGCGGGAATACGAATTTCTATCAAGTTTGTGCCATCTGCCGCCGCTGCAACTTTTGTCCAAAGTTCGCTCATCTCTTTACGATATAAGAACAGTGTGCTGCGGTCTGCTTGCATTAAAATTCGAGCTTGCTCCATGACTATCTGCAAAGTTGCTTCTAAATCCAAACTTTGCCCCAGTGTCTGAGTTGCCCGCAACAAAGCCGTTGCACCTCTTTGATTACGAGCGGCTACATAAAAAGATTGGCAGCTTTCCAGAATAATACCAATAGAAGCAGCAAAGTCCCGAAAACGTTCTTCATCATCATGATTAAACGGAACATTCCCGGTTTTATTAGCCAGTTGCACTACTGCGACAGTCTGGTTTTTGCTACTGATAACAGGCATACATAAAATATTGTGGATTTTGTAGCCCATTTGTTTTTCAAGTTCTGGGCTAAATAAGGGATGAGTATAAGTTTCAGATATATTTAGATATTGACCTGTACTAGCAACATGACCGGGAATAACTGCTGTAATGGGAGTCCGAATTTCTAAGAACTTTTGGGTATTATCTTGAGGAACTTTTGACCACAGTTGACCTTTATCATAGTCAACTAAAAAAATAGCTGTGTGTTCTGCTTGCAGGATTTGACCAATTTTGAGGGTGATAGCTTCTAGCACCTTCTCCAACATAATTTCTAGAGTTTCATTATTAATCAGTTCAATGGCTCTAAGAAATTGCTGGAACTCAGCAGTTATGAAGTCCAGTAAGCAAACAAATTCATTAACAGATAAGTCTTTTACACGACGCAGTAGAGCGTGAGTACGATTAACTTGAGTCAGTTCAGTTAATGTAGCCAAGACGCTGCCGGGGTTGGGAAGTGTCACGTCGCTTTGCTCCGATATTCAAAATTCAAAATTCAAAATTAATAATCCCCATAAACAAATGGGCTTGTATCATGAGTCTGTTTCAGTCATGAGAATTTTAGATTTTAGATTTTGGGCATGGGGCATTGGTTATTAATTCTTCTCCCCCATCTCCCCACTCCCTACTCCCTACTCCCTGATTTTGCCAACTTTTCAGAAAATATTACCTTTTGATAATAATCTTGTAGCTGCTTGGTGGCAGATGGCCAACCCCAACTTTCTGCTTCCCGGCGAGCATTTTGACGGATGATGTCTCGTTGTTGTTTTTCTTCTAAAAGGCGAATAGTAGCAGCGATCGCTCCTTGAACATCTGCTGTTGGCTCAAATAGATATCCATTTACCCCATCTGTGACAATATCGGGAATTCCCCCAGAACGGGCTGCTACTACTGGACAGCCAGCTGCCATCGCTTCTAGTAATACTAAACCTAGTGTTTCTGTACGGGAAGGAAAGATAAAGGCATCAGCACTCGCAAAGGCAGAACCTAATTCTTGCCCCATAAGATACCCAACAAAATAAGTGTTTGTGCCAGCAAAGTGTTTTTGTAAGGCTTCACGGTGCGGGCCATCCCCAACCAATGCTAACCGCGCTTCGGGAATTGCTTCTAAAATTGGTTTGATGCGCTCAATTTCTTTTTCAGCAGAAAGCCGCCCCACGTAAAGTAGCAATGGACTTTCTGGATGATTTTTTGATAGGCGCGATCGCATCTCTACACTAGCTAAATCCGGGTGAAATAATTCCGTATCCACCCCACGCTGCCATAAATCTACACGTTCAATACCATGTGCTGTCAGTTCCTCCACCATTGCTGTTGAGGTACACAGATTTAAAGCAGCTTGATTATGAGCGCCTTTGAGCAGTTCCCAAAGAAAACCCTCCAGCATCCCCAAGCCGTAATGCTGGAGATATTGGGGTAAATGGGTGTGATAAGACGCTACTAACGGTATTTTGAGGATTTTGCTATAAAATATCCCAGACAAACCTAAAACTGCTGGGTTCACAACATGAATAACATCTGGCTTGAACTCTTCTAAGGCGTACCCAATGGCTGGGCGGGGAAGTGCCATTTTCAATTCTGGATACAATGGCAGAGGAAAGCCAGTAACGCCGTAAACTTTAGCGCCTTTGTGTTCTGTAATGCCTCCATCAGGGGCAATCACCAGCACTTGATTACCACTACGCTGTAAATGGTCAACAGTATGGCGCAGACGCGTTACAATGCCGTCAACCTTGGGTAAAAAGGTTTCGGTAAATAAAGCAATTCTCATATAAAACTATTCAGTCCAGGCAGATAATCTCAGCTTCAGGGTGCATTTTGCTATTAAACACAGAGTAAACTGTCTTGCGTGCTGTAATCAATTCTGCACAGTCAAAATAACTGTCGTAAACGGCAAATTTAGTAATAGCTGGACGATACGCCTGATAAATAATAACTAATTGGTCGTCATATTGTGCTAAGACATGACGACCAGTTTAAACCCACGATTTACTGGGGTTTACCCTAATTTCTATGCCAAGAGACTTTGGGCATGATTTGTTTGTGATCAACTCGCGTCTGATACTTGATGGCAAAGTTTAACAGAGAATCGAGTAAAGAATCAGAAAGTAAGTGAGGCTGTAAACCTAAATCGAGCAATTTAGTGTTTTTAGCGTTGAAGTAATGTTCTTCTTTCTCGACTCTGGGATTATCTAAGTGATTGATTTCTACATTCAATCCCATAGCGTTACCAGCTTTTTTCACCATCAATGCCAAGTCACCGACGCTAAATTGTTCGGTAAATTGGTTAAATACGCGGAATTCACCAGCTTCGGCAGGGTTAGCGATCGCTAATTCCACACATCTGACTGTATCCCGAATATCCAAAAATCCGCGAGTTTGTCCACCTTTACCGTAGACAGTTAACGGATGTCCAATCGCTGCTTGAATGCAAAAGCGGTTTAGTGCAGTACCAAACACACCATCGTAATCAAGCCGATTAATCAATAGTTCGTCCATCCCCGTTTCTTCGGTTAAGACGCCATAAACTATACCCTGATTTAAATCCGTTGCCCGCAATCCCCAAATCCGGCAAGCAAAGTGGATGTTATGACTATCATGAACTTTGCTTAAATGGTACATCGAACCGGGCTGCTTGGGATAAGGTAGGGTATCCTTGCGTCCATTGTGTTCAATGGTGATATACCCTTCTTCGATGTCGATGTTGGGTGTACCGTATTCGCCCATCGTCCCCAGCTTCACCAAATGACAGTCGGGGAAATCTTCCCGCATAGCGTACAGCAAGTTCAACGTACCAACTACATTATTGACCTGGGTAACAACTGCATGTTCTCGGTCAATCATAGAAAATGGGGCCGAACGCTGTTCACCAAAATGCACCAGAGCATTTGGCTGAAATTGCTGTAATGTTTTATGGAGAAATTCGTAATTAGTAATATCGCCGATGAACAAATCGATAGATTTACCCGTCAAATCTTGCCAGCGCTGGAGACGTTGTTGAATTAGTGCGATCGGAGTGAGAGTTTCGACACCAAGTTCATTATCCCAATGCCGCCGCACCAAACTATCTAAAATTCCAACTTCATAACCTCGATTGGAAAGGTAAAGAGCAGTTGCCCAACCGCAATATCCATCACCACCAATAACCAGGACTTTCATCTTCACCAGTTTTTACTCGCTGATAGCTAAATCTATCAGGTTTGTGTACCCTCTCAATCATCATTCTGGGAGAGATGTTTTTTGGGGAGCAGGGAACTGGGGAAAATGGGGGAAATTTTCCTAACTTTTAACTTAGGATTTCGGAATTCGATACTGCTGGGCAATGTAATAAAAAAAACGGTAGTAATCTTGAAATTCCTGGCTCTTGCTTCGTCCTTGCCAATAGTATTTAACTTGATTCTGAGTTAGTGTCAGTGTCATCGAGCCTACTTGTTGATCAACTTCTACAACCATTACTCCAGATACTCCTTGGGCGGTTTGAAAGTTGGATTTTATCTTTTTTGCGGACTCTTGTTCTGTAACAATCGAATTTGATAGCTGCTGACTTGCCCACCCCCGAATTTCCACGGAGTTATCCTGTGGTGAAATAAACGCAATTCCATCATCATTTTCTGGGGCTGCTAAAGAAATCCAGTTACTCGGGTAGGGAAATTCAAAGCCGTAACGAGAGTTATTGTAAGTTTTCCAGGCGATCGCTCCGGTGTTAAAATCATTTGCAGTACAACCCCACAGGATTACTAACAGCGCAATAACTCCGCTAACGCTGGGGGCAAACCGATAAATTCTTTGCCCCAAACTACAGGTTTTATTAGCAGTAGCCATTTACATTACACATTTTGCCAAAGTTACTGATTGTATTGAAGTACCAGAAATTCAGATCAATACCTTCGCCAATTTACTAGCTATTCTCGAATCCGTAAACTGCTGAAGAAACTGCACCACAAGAGGGCTAATTAAAAATTCGATAATATTCAGGATATTTACCATTCTCTTTTGAATTCTCAGTAGAGAAACTTATAAAGAGTGCTTTATTAGACAATTTATGCACAGTGCATCTCAGACAGCCGAGCTAACTTTGGAGCTTTTTCACTTCCAAACCAATGCATCTTTACAATTTCCAGCAAATCTTTCTGTAATTTGCATCGGTAAGCCAAACGACCAAAAACCACCAGATATTGATATCTCTGGCTTACCAGATTCGGATGTGGCATCTCGCATCCACGCGCAAATTTGGATAAATGGGGATGAATACCATATTACCGATTTGGGCAGTTCTAATGGCACATACATTAACGGTACGAAACTTCAACCTCAAGTTTTTTTTCCACTACATCCAGGAGATAGAATTTCCCTTGGGCAGGGAGAAAAAATAACTTTTATGTTTAGGGTGCAGCAGCACTCTGCATCTGCCACAACAAATCCTCCGCCAAACTCCGCGCCTACAAAAATTACAGCGCCTACCATCGGCAAAGAAGAGGAACAAGTAATCCTTGCCAGCAAGCTCATTGGCTTAGGACTAATCCTCGCAGGCATTACATTTTTAAGTACAAGTATTTATGTGAGCGTCTACTTACGCAGCACACCTGGAATTTTGCTGTGTATCGGAGGTGTAGTAGCTCTAAATTGGAGTGGGCGCGATAATCGGAAACTGGGATGGGTGTCAATACTTTTCGGTTAAGCATTTTTAACTCGGAATCGGGTTTGGGGTAAAGGGTAAAGGGTAAGGGTTAAAGGTTTTTTCTTTCCCTTTTTCCCTTTCCCCTTTTCCCCTTAACCGAGAAGTATTGGGATGGGTATTGATTGGCATAGGAATTGCTCTATTCCTTGCCAGTGGTGTTGTAATTGGCTCTGTGTCTCTTTTTTCTATACTGGTGTCATTTGCTGGCATCTCTTGTGGATATCAGTTGTTTGCAACCGGAAAGGTGTTCAACTTTAATCCGCTTACGTTCCAAATAGTTAAAAAATCAGCCAACTCAGGCAATCATTAAATTAGCGATCGCTAATTCCCATTGAGGTTTCAGGTTTTGAGTGCCTAGTCCCTAATTAGTTCTGAGAGGTTTGTAGTCAGCTATTTATCACTCAATAAACAGCATTTCAATCTCAGATGTGAACAAATGTAACAAAATTAGCGTCAAAACGTTTTACTGTCTTGACAACTAATAGAAGAACCGATAACTTGATATACATACCCGGGTAAGACCGTTAAAGAGTTATATGCAAACGCAAACTAAGCAAAAGGTCACTTTGTATTTATCGCCAGAGTTGCACAGAAAATTGAAGATTCGATCAGCAGTCGATTCAGAACCAATGTCAGAACTTGCAGAACGTGCCCTCGTTTTTTATCTATCAAATTCAGAATTGGTTGACGAGCTAGAAGATTCTTCTTATGGGCGGACTCATAGAGTTTATTCATGCCCAACTTGTGATAGCTCATTAGTCTTACGTGATGGGGAACTAGTTACTTTAGGCAATCAACCAGGAGTAGTTGGTCAAGAGCATCTTTCCATTGATGAAATGGATGAAAATGAAACCCATCCCAAGGGTGAGGAAGAATTAGTTCCTTGCTAGATAAATAGAAATCATGAATGAATAATTCATAATTCGGTTGTCTTTACCAGAAGCAATGTCTCTACTGTCTCTATTAGGTCTCAAGTAGGTCGATGTATGAAAGAAGAGCTCAATATCCTAATTCAAGCTCAATACCCTTTAATCTACCTTGTGACCTCCGAGGAAGAGCGGGCCGAGCAAGCAGTTTCCACGATCGCCCAGTCGTTAAAGCCCCAGCGCCGAGTATTTGTTTGGACAGTAACACACGGCATTGTGGAGTATGGTCAACCCCGGAATGTCACCCAACACAACACCGTGTCTCCAGAGGCGGCGATAGAGTGGATAATCCGCCAGAAAGAACCCAGTATATTTATTCTTAAAGATTTACACCCCTTTATTGATGCGCCTGCAACAAACAGATCGTTACGTGATGCGATCGCTAGCTTTAAAGGTACGCAAAAGAACATCATTTTGATGTCTCCAATGCAACAAGTGCCTATAGAGTTAGAAAAAGAAGTTGTTGTTATCGATTTTACACTACCAGATATGGTAGAGTTAAATAAAGTACTGACTCAGCACGTAGACCAAAATCGTGGTCGACGGTTGACAACAGAAGCTAGAGAAAAGCTTCTCAGAGCAGCTTTAGGTCTAACTAAAGATGAAGCTGAGAAAGTCTACCGAAAGGCGCAGGTAACTACAGGGCGTTTGACGGAAGATGAAGTAGATATCGTTTTATCTGAGAAAAAGCAACTAATTCGGCGCAATGGAATCTTAGAATACATTGAAGAAGATGAAACCATTGATGCTGTAGGTGGCTTAGAAGAGTTAAAAAGATGGCTCAAGCAACGCTCTAACGCTTTCACAGAAAGAGCAAGAGAGTATGGTTTGCCTCAACCGAAGGGGATGTTAATTCTTGGTGTTCCTGGTTGTGGTAAGTCATTAATTGCCAAAACTACTTCCCGGTTGTGGGGTTTACCACTACTGCGGTTGGATATGGGGCGAGTCTATGACGGCTCAATGGTGGGACGAAGTGAGGCAAATCTGCGAAACGCCCTGAAAACAGCAGAATCTATTTCCCCAGCGATTTTGTTTATCGACGAATTGGATAAATCCTTTGCTGGTAGTGGAGGTTCCTCTGATTCTGATGGGGGGACTTCAAGTAGAATCTTCGGCTCCTTCCTCACATGGATGCAAGATAAGAAATCACCAGTGTTCGTGATGGCAACTGCCAACAGAGTAGAACGCTTACCTGGGGAGTTCTTGAGGAAAGGACGCTTTGATGAAATTTTCTTTGTCGATCTGCCAACACCGGAAGAACGGCAAGACATTTTTAATATTCATCTGACCAAACGCCGTGAAGACATCTCTAGATTCGATCTTGAGCAACTAGCCAAAATGTCTGATGGCTTTTCTGGGGCAGAAGTTGAGCAAGCGATCGTTGCGGCAATGTATGAAGCTTTTGCCCAAGATCGGGAGTTCACCCAACTAGATATTATTGCTGCACTGAAGGCAACATTGCCGCTGTCTCGAACGATGCAAGAACAAGTAACGGCTCTGAGAGATTGGGCCAGACAGCGCGCACGCCCCGCAGCATCCTCCGTAGCTGAATATCAGCGAATGGAGTTTTAAAAGCTTTCCTCTGCCATCCCAGGGGGAAAGGCTAGCTCTGAATGCTAGCAGTTTAAAAAAAAGCCGCATCCTGCTAACGCGGCTTCGCCCAAAACAAACCGTTGTCGTTTTTCTCAATCTTCTCATTGGAGGAAACCCAAATGTCTCACTTTAGCACCCTGCGTACCAAAATCACCGATGCCGAAATCCTCAAGGCTTCCTTGCGCGACCTCGGTATCAGCGTAAAGACTGAAGCTGATGTCCGTGGTTACAATGGTCAGCGCGTTCGTTCTGACATCGTTGCCGTATTGGAAGGCGAATATGACCTCGGCTGGTCTCGCAATAGCGATGGTTCTTTTGACCTAATCGCTGACCTGTGGGGCGTTGCTAAGAAGCACAACCAAACCGAGTTGATCAACTCCATCAACCAAAAGTATGCCGTTAACAAAACTTTGGCTGAAGTAAAACAGCGCGGTCTGCAAAACGCCAATGTGAAGTTGGTATTGCAATAACAATTTCTCTGCGCGTTCCCAAAGCTGCACGGGTTAACCATATAAATAGCGGTTAGCCCGCTTTTTTATCGGGATTGAGTTTATTTCTCAGTCCCGATTTTTTCGGCTTCATTTTTTTGTACGCATTGGCGAAGCTTATCAGGTAAAGCATTCACAAATACTAGAGCATCTTTGTAAAGTAGATAGATTTCATCAGATGTTTTTTCTAGAGAGAATGTACCAAAATCTTGATGAACTAATCTATTTCTTTCGCGTCCTATTTCAAGAAATGCCTTAATAGATGAACTCATCTGTTCGCTATTTCTAACTTCTTGTTTGATAAAATTTGAAAATATATCACCAAATAAACCAAAAAAACTATTTGCATTTGTATCTTTCCAATTGAAATACGTATGATATTGTCTACTTATAGCCTTATTACTGACAAAGGAAACTAAAAGCTCGTTTTTGTTAGATATTTCACCCATGTATTCGAGAATGTCATTAGTTATACGGTGTTCAAAATAACTTGCTGCGGATAAAAGTAAAGCTTTTCTAAAATTTTCATCTACTGTATTTCGGAGTGATATTTCATTTCCTTGTTCAATATATTCTATTAAAGTTTTAAACTCTTTATAGAGCCTATCAACACCTGTTTCTTCTAGCACTTTTCTACCCTTGAATACCTAAAATATCTTTAGCCCGTTTTAAACGAATTTCAACATTTGTCTTTTTTGTTGTGCCTTCTGAGGAAGCCTTTATAAACTGTCCATCGATTTCTATTTGCTTAATTTTACTAATGTCTACAGGAGAATCTAAAAACTCATGCTGTAAAAATATTGGTTTACATACACTGGCAAATACAGCTTCAAAAAGTGCTATATGAAAGCGTTTGTTACGTTTTCCAATAAATGGATCTTCAAGCAAAGATTCAAACTGCCTTAGAAATGATTTAAACAAGTTCTCAAGATAATCATTTTGCTCTTGAGTGTTTTTTCTACTCCTTCTTGAAAAATTATTTAAAAATTTTGGTAGTGAAGGAGCATAGTCTTCTCCATCAATCAGCATGGCAAAACCTCGAAGTAAAAGCTCAACGTCTTTCATGTGAATATCTGGCTCATTCATTTGTAATAATTTTCGCCATCCTTCTTCCATATTTAGACGATTAAGCATTTCGTAAAAAGGAGAATGATATAAGCTGGCTCTAATCTCTTGCGGATACAAATTAACACCACCCGAATTTAAACGATTAAATATTTCATATATTGAAGAACTATCATCTTTAGGGAAATTTTGTTTAACTATTACGTTCCGAATAGGCCTAAGCTCAAACTGTGTTTTGTAGTCACCTAAAGTGTGGTAATTAAGTCCTTTAAATTTATTAGGCTGTTCGGGAAGCTTTTGTGTAAGACTTAGATCAAACTTACTAAAATAATTTTCGTTGCTCAAGATTTTATCAGGAATAGAACCATCTTTTTCAAATATTCTTCTTAGTTCAACACGTTTCTCCTTAAGAGGAAATCTACCTTTAATGAAATAGTATATAGACATTAATCGTTGCTGTCCGTCAATAATTAAGAACTTATTTCTTGCTTCTTCATATAGAAAAATTTGTGGGATTGGTAAACCTAAAATTATTGATTCAATCAGCTTAGATGCTCTGTTTATATCCCAAACATAATTTCTTTGAAACCCTGGTATTTTAACAGCACCAGATTCCATAAAATTGTAAATCGTTATTACATTAAAATCATTTGGTGTAGAGGTTAAATCATATTCATCAATTTGAAAATCATCCTCTTCGTCAGCATAATCATTAAACCAAATTTGTTCTTCATCAAAAGGGTAATTATTATCCATAACAAAAATTTTTGCTTTTACTATGCACTGTTCGGTTAGTAATACATTATACTCACTCTTATACCTTACATCTATAGCATCTTCCTTTGTTGAGTGTCTAATACCTCAACCGCAATATTAGGACGATAAATAAACACTTGGCGTTGTTTTCTATCAATTAACCAACACAGTTGCGTGCCATTATCAATATACTCTTGCATCTTATCTTGCAAAACTTATAAGCGATCGCTCTGGGAACGCAATTCAATTACAAACTCAGGACAAATCGGTGCAAACTTTTTTCGCAGTTATGCTGGTATCGCTTCCCAGCGATCGCGTTTTATCCACGCTGCACTTGGTAATGTCTAAGACGGGCTATTCGGCGTCGTACCGCGATTTATCTGAGTGATTGGGTTCCTTTTAACCTTCAGCCATCTTAACCAACAGCGAACTCGGTAAATTGTCTTTTAAAGGGGGAATGAAAAGCCAAAACGATGTCTTTTTTGGGTATACCTCGACTAATAAGTTCATTGGCAATACCTCCTTCTGTACCATCGTGTTGAATCCAAATTTTTTCGTTTTTAATATCTAAATGCAAAACACAGCCATATACACGGCGCTTATTTGACCACCCCGCATGAACAACTTGGTAGCGATGCCTACGGCGGGGCAAAGCCCAACGCGTTCTCTATCAAAAATAACTTCTGCTTCGACTTCTTCATTGCTGGCTTTGATTTCGCTGTAAGCTAGCAAAAGTTCTTGAATAAGTTGACGGTACTGTTCTACTTTTGCCATTTTACGATCGCCTCCTCTTCTGGATCGAAAACAATCAGCCGAACTTGGTAACGTTGGATTAATAAAGCTGGCAGTTCTAAAGTAAAAAAAGAGCGATACGTGTCTAAGGGAACTGCTAAATATAGAAGTCTCTCAGGTTGTTCTTCTTCAAGTGCTAATTGATATGTGAGATACTGTCCTAAAGCAGTACTAAATTCAGTTGTAGTAGATGGAGCAACAAAGCTTTTAACTTCAACCGCAATTTTTTCTTGATTTCGTTCAGCTGCTAAAATTTTCTCTGCACCAAGGTCGATGTACATATCCAAACCACCAAAACGCAGAAAAAGCGGGTCATTAGTGATGAGCCAGCCCTCTTTTTCCAAAGCGCGTTTTACTGCATCATGGAATATGTCTTTCGCCGCCATAGATTCCTATAATTTTGATTTCGGTACTATAAAACTAGCTTACTCCCTACCAAACCTGACTTAAATCTAAAACAAACCCAGGTAACAACGCTTCACCATAAAGTGTCTTAGGATTATCTAATTGTTCAACTGCAATATTAGAACGATAAATAAAAACTCGGCGTTGTTTTCTATCAATTAACCAACCAAGTTGCGTGCCATTATCAATATACTCTTGCATCTTATCTTGCAAAATTTGCAAGTTATCAGTTTCAGAACGCAATTCAATCACAAACTCAGGACAAATCGGTGC
>NZ_JAYGHD010000104.1:0-13825 GCF_034932245.1 Nostoc sp. UHCC 0251 | reverse complement strand
GGATATTACTATTGTCCCTGTTTAGCTGGTACTTTATTTTCTTGCAAGTCCCTAAGCTGCTGCTAACTCAGCAATTTTCTCCTCAACCAGATGAGCCATTAAATCGATGTAGGCTGGTTCGTTGAAGAAAGAAGGAATGTAGCGCTGTGCTTTAACCCAGTGTTCTTCACCATCAGCCAACTCAACGAGAGCATTATTAACTTGCTCGATCGCAATACCGCTAGTAAAGATAGAATCAACAACTAGTAGTGGGTAAATCAGCAGCTTGTCGAAGCCTTGGGTTTTGATTTCTGCTAAGACTTGATTGGGTAGAAAAGGAGCGCAGAAGTTGAAAGCTTTGAAAACTTGAACCTTATCGCCCCATTTTTCTTGTAAATTCTTCTCAATCCCAGCCCGCTGCTGTTCAAAGATGGCGTTGTGTGGGGAAATAAAATCGTGGTGTGTGTGTCCCCACTCATGGCGGTCAAATAGCGCCAAAAGCTTTGCCAGGGGGGGATAAATCCAGGTTGGCACTGGTGCAAATTTTGCTGTCAGTAGATTTAAAGCCTGTTCGTTATAGTTGGCGAAATCTTCGTAGCTTTCGACTTCGCCGTAGCCCATAAGCAGTACGGCTACACGGTCTTTACCTGATAGATGCTCGTGGGTGTGTTGTACTTTTTCCGGCGTGGCAACCACAATTAGTTCCTCAATATAACCAGAGTGCAGAGAAATATAAAGTTAGGGAATAGTTTACACATTTTCCCTACTTGTAACTTATTATCCCATCCAGGGGGATAGGATAGGTGGGAAAATCAAGATAATACATCAAAAGACATATTTTAATTATTACTGAGAATTTTAAAATACATTGATATGCAAAATAATTCAACAATTAATCGCGGAGAGTTACAACAATAGTGGCAGATTTAACTAATGTTCTCTCAATTGCGATGGGTGCAGTTCCTGGAGCGCTGTCTCGGTTTTACATCACAGAATGGACAAAAGCTAAATTGGGAACAAAATTTCCCTATGGAACATTTGCCATTAATCTGACTGGATGTTTAGCGATGGGTTTCTTTTTCACGATTTCTAAAGGAATTACAGGCTATCCATCAGAATTAGATTTACTAATTAGGACTGGATTTTTAGGTTCTTACACCACATTTTCAACCTATGGCTTTGATACTCTAACCCTGTGGCGTAGCAAACAAAAGACTGCGATGGTCTTTTATTGGGCAGGGAGTGCAATTCTCGGTTTGGGAGCGGTGGTTTTAGGAGTAGCGATCGCCAAGCTTTTCGTAAAGTAATTTGCTCAAGTAATAAAAATGTTGGGATACACCTGAGAGCAAGTTTAAAGAAGATATTTACGAAAAAGCACACACGTTTTTAGGTAGAAAATAATGAATTTTTTGAAAGGACGTTATCCTCTTGCTATAGCGATCGGGGCAGTTTTTGGAGCGTTGAGTCGTTTTTATGGAACCGAATTTGCAAAAGCTATTTTTGGAAAAGATTTTGGCTTTTACGGCACATTTTTTATTAATGTGACTGGCTGTTTAATGATTGCTTATATTTTGACTCTAGCAGCCGAAAATATTCGCATCATCTCGCCTGAACTTCGTCTGATGACAACAACGGGTTTTTGCGGTGCATATACTACTTTTTCAACCTATGGTTTGGAATCAAGAAACTTCCTGGATAAGGGCGATATCACAATGCTGCTAATTTATTTGGTTGGCAGTGCGATCGCAGGAATGATTGGTATCCAAATCGGTGTTTTATTGGCAAGATCAAGCGTTCAGAGATCTTAAATTATAGTCGTGTGTAATCCAGTGAGATACAGCAGAATGGGCTATAATCCCTTTTTTTAAGGCCTTTTACTGTATCTCACTCAGCTGCGCGAACACTTTTGGCGGGTGGGTACGCCATCGCACTAAGGGATGACACCAATCGACATTCCTGCATCTGAATAGTTTTGGACTAAATTATGTAATTTTACGATCATTGGTTTTATTTACTACTACGATTTACTTAAAAGATTCCCTTCATCTACCGTCACATTTTAGTAAAGGTAAATAGTTAATAGACCCTTGTTGTAGGTTTAAGTTATTAATAATTTTAAACCTGCCACGTACACACAGATGAGCATCATTATTTGCCCTGGAATCCATGATCCAGCCTTCACCCAATCCTTTGTATCGGGGTGGTTAGATATTTATAATGGCTCAATTGCTCCTAATGCCGGAAATATACTGGTTTATCCGGGTAAAGATTTTCTGGTTTTATCAGCATTTCACATTTTGCAGTTTTTGCGCGTTAGCGTAGCTCACCGCAGGTATCGCTTGGGCGATCAGCTAAAATCACCAATTATATTTATTAGCTTTAGTGCTGGCGTAGTCGGGGCAATAGGGGCAGCACATTTGTGGCAACTCTTGGGTGGTCGTGTCAAAGCGTTTATTGCTATAGATGGATGGGGAGTACCACTACAGGGTAATTTCCCTATTCATCGGATGAGTCATGATTATTTTACCCATTGGAGTTCGTGTTTGCTAGGTTGTGGGCAAAATAACTTTTATGCAGAGCCAGCAGTTGATCATTTGTCCATCTGGCGATCGCCCCAAGTTGTACAAGGTTGCTGGGTAGATTCATCCATTGAGATTATTCCACCCACAGGTCGTCTGACAGCAACTGAGTTTTTGCTTATGCTGTTAAAGCACTATGAAGCAAATTAATCCGGACAATGGAGAAAGCAAACAGGAGTTAGGAGTGAGGAGTGATGAAGGGAAAAGGTTACAGGTGACAGTCAAGAAAAACTATACCCCATGCTCCATGCCCCATGCCCTATGCCCCATCTACCCAAAAAAGTATCTAAATGTTTCCAACTGAACCGGCTGCTGTTAATAACGGGTTTGGCGCACTGCTAAAAAACCGTGGTTTTATGCTCCTGTGGATTGGGCAACTGGTGTCCCAGTTAGCAGATAAAGTTTTCTTCGTTTTGATGATTGCTCTGCTGGAGAACTACTCACCGCTTCCTGGGTTGACACAAAACTCAATGTACTCAACCTTGATGCTGTCCTTTACAATACCAGCAATTTTGTTTGGCTCTGCCGGTGGTATTTTTGTTGACCGATTGCCAAAAAAGTTGATTATGGTTGGCTCAGATGTAGTGCGAGGAATAATGACACTGTGTCTTCCCTTGTTACCAAGAGAGTTCTTGATTCTATTAATCTTGACTTTTGCCATTTCCACAGTGACGCAGTTTTTTGCACCAGCTGAACAAGCAGCGATTCCCTTGTTGGTAAAGCGAGAGAATTTGTTGGCAGCCAATGCGCTGTTTAGCAGCACGATGATGGGAGCTTTAATTGTTGGCTTTGCGATCGGTGAGCCGATTTTGAGTTTGTCGAAAAACTTGATGGGAGCAGAATACGGTCAAGAGATTGTCGTTGGTGGCTTATATATATTATCAGCTGCGATCATGCAACCGATTAAGTTTAAAGAACACAAACCCCACGGGGAAGATCGGGCATCAAATCACCCTTGGACCGAATTCACAGCGAGCCTACGCTATCTCAAGAAAAACCGTTTGATATTGAATGCCATGCTGCAATTAACAACTTTATATTGTGTGTTTGCAGCCTTAACGGTGTTGACAATTCAATTAGCCGAGGAGTTTGGTTTAAAAGAAAAACAGTTTGGCTTTTTCTTGGCAGCAGCAGGGGTAGGTATGGTACTTGGAGCGGCGATTTTAGGTCACTGGGGTGATAAATTGCATCATAAGCCCTTACCTCTCATTGGATTTTTGATGATGGCACTAGTTTTAGGGGTGTTCACTTTTACGCACAACTTGTTGGTAGCGCTGGGATTGTGTGCATTTTTGGGTGTAGGTGCTGCCTTCATTGGTGTACCCATGCAAACTTTAATTCAACAACAAACACCATCTACCATGCATGGTAAAGTATTTGGCTTTCAAAATCATGCCGTTAACATCGCTTTAGCTTTACCCCTGGCGATTACTGGGCCATTAACTGATGCTTTGGGCTTGCGAACTGTGCTTGTCGCAATGAGTGTTGTTGTCGTCGTTGTCGGTGTTTGGGCTTGGCAAAATACCCGCAAAGTCTTGCAAGACGTAATTTAATTAATGTAGGCTAATAGTCTAGGTTTATATTTAATATAAAAATTAATAAGATTTTGATTGAAGTTTTCAATTAAAATGAAATCTTAACTACAGAATTCAGCATTAACTTTAGCTATAGTCTGAGGTTTGACCGTGCCATCGCTTTCCCAAATTAGTCTCCCACAAACTGAGAATCACAAACAGTCTCGTGCTTCTAACCCACCAGTCGTGCCCAAACGTGCGTCTGGCGGTTTTGCCCTGCTTGACAGCCTTCATCGTCACGGCGTAGATTATATTTTTGGTTATCCTGGTGGGGCAATTCTACCAATTTATGATGACCTGTATAAGGTGGAAGCAACTGGTGCTATGAAGCACATTCTCGTGAGGCACGAACAAGGCGCAGCCCACGCCGCTGATGGTTACGCTCGTGCAACTGGGAAAGTAGGAGTATGCTTTGGCACTTCTGGTCCAGGAGCAACTAACTTGGTGACAGGAATCGCTACCGCCTACATGGATTCAATCCCAATGATTGTGGTTACGGGACAGGTAGCACGGCCGTCGATTGGTACAGATGCGTTTCAGGAAACCGATATTTACGGAATTACGCTACCAATCGTCAAGCACTCCTATGTGGTGCGTGATCCCAAAGATATGGCGCGAATTGTCGCTGAAGCCTTCCACATCGCTAGTACTGGGCGTCCAGGCCCAGTTTTGATTGATGTCCCCAAAGATGTAGCTTTAGAAGAATTTGACTACGTACCTGTAAAACCAGGTTCAGTAAAATTGCGCGGTTATCGTCCCACAGTAAAGGGAAATCCCCGGCAGATTAATGCCGCAATCCAGTTGATTACCGAAAGCCGTCGTCCTCTACTGTATGTCGGTGGTGGTGCGATCGCAGCCGGTGCCCATGAAGAAATTAAACAACTAGCTGAATTATTCAATATCCCTGTCACCACAACCTTAATGGGGATCGGTGCATTTGACGAACATCATCCCCTAGCTTTGGGAATGTTAGGAATGCACGGTACAGCTTACGCTAACTTCGCCGTTAGTGATTGTGACTTGCTGATTTGCGTTGGCGCTAGATTTGACGATCGCGTTACAGGCAAGTTAGACGAATTCGCCTCCCGCGCTAAAGTAATTCACATCGACATCGATCCGGCAGAAGTCGGCAAAAACCGCATTCCCGAAGTACCCATCGTCGGCGATGTGCGGAATGTGTTAGTAGACTTGTTACGTCGCTGCAAAGAAACAGGCGTTAAGGCTACCCCTAATCAAAACCAAGAGTGGTTAAATTTAGTTAACCGTTGGCGCGATGAGTATCCTCTAATCGTGCCGCAGCATCCCGACAGCATTTCACCCCAAGAAGTAATTGTAGAAGTCAGTCGCCAAGCACCCCAGGCTTACTACACTACAGATGTTGGACAGCATCAAATGTGGGCAGCACAATTCCTAAAGAATGGGCCAAGGCGCTGGATTTCTAGCGCTGGTTTGGGAACGATGGGTTTTGGCTTACCTGCGGCAATGGGCGCGAAAGTCGCGTTTCCTGATGAAGAAGTCATCTGTATTAGCGGTGATGCTAGTTTCCAAATGTGTTTGCAAGAATTGGGGACACTTGCACAGTATGACATAAATGTCAAGACACTAATTATCAATAACGGCTGGCAAGGAATGGTACGCCAATGGCAGCAAGCCTTCTATGGTGAGCGTTACTCATGCTCCAACATGGAAGTAGGGATGCCAGACGTAGAGTTATTGGCAAAAGCATACGGGATTAAGGGTATGGTAATTAGCGATCGCAGTCAATTAAAAGATGCGATCGCTGAAATGCTGGCGCACAAAGGCCCGGTGATTGTGAATGTCCACGTCACCAGAGACGAAAACTGCTATCCAATGGTAGCCCCTGGTAAGAGCAACGCTCAAATGGTCGGTTTGCAGAAGCAACCGCCGAAAGCGGCAGCAGAGCCAGTGTATTGTAGCAACTGCAATGCAAAAAATGCTCCTACCCATAACTTCTGCGCCGAGTGTGGGACGAAGCTGTAACGCTTTTTGATAATTCAGAGCGGTTTAACTAATTTTGGGGGTTTAATTCCCCCACAACTAACAAGCGGTAAGTTGTGTGGCAGGGTCTAAACCCACATTACAAAATTTAATTACGAATTATATTGACCGTTTTTATACGCAGATAAATATATTCTCTGCGTATTTTTCATGAAAATAAATATTCATCCTAATGATATTTCCGCATTATTTTGGGAATCATAAATCGAGGAAGCATTATAGACCGCAAAATATGACTTCCTGAAATATCACGTAACTTTTAGAGGATAATTATGTCTAAACGCAAGTTGCCCAAAGGCCGTAGTGTTAGTTCAGTTGCTCTAGAACCAGAAGTTGCGATCGCCATCCTTGGACTATTTTCTGCTGCGGCTGACGGTGAAGGTATTTCTTCAGTAGAAGAATATGCTTTAAGTGAATTTCTCGGTCAGGTTAGCTTATTTGAAGATTATTCTGAAGAAGACTTTGAAGAATTAACCGAAAAAGTCGTCAGTTTGATTGAAGAAGAAGAACCAGAAGATTTAATCGCCCAGTCCATCGAATCCTTACCGAATAGAGGTTATCGTGAAGCTGCATACATCACTGCTATCTTAGTTGTGGGGATTGATGAGGAAGTACCCGAAGCTGAACAAGATTATATCTCTGAGCTTCAGGAAGCCTTAAAAATTTCAGACGAACGCGCACAAGAACTTATTGATGGAGTATTCGGAGAGGAAGAAGAAGAAGAGGAAGAGGAGTAATCTTTTTTGAATTGCAACCTCAGCCATCTACCATCATTAATTTGGGGTTGCTAATGTAGAGTAAAAAATAATTTTGTTTGAGTTTAGTTATTCAGATTCCTGACTTCTTTATGAAGTTGGGAATCTTGCACATTATCGAAATTAATCCGATAGAGCAATACAGTTCAGAATGAGCAACAAAACCCTGATTGTAGAGACGCGATTTATCGCGTCTTCTGAACCGTATTGTCCGATAGACCACTAATTAGAAATTGGTACATTTTTAAATGCGGCTGTATCTGGCACAAAAACGTCCAAGTTATTAACACCATCGGGAACTCTTAACCAGATATAAGCATCTGCGGAGGCTTGTGGGCGTACTTGAAACAAAGAAACGCTTCCTGTTGAGCGATCGAGAGCAACTCCTTTGTAGGTTACGCTAGTCTCAGGATTACGGGCTGTTGTAATAGGCACCGATATAATATCGCTAGCAGCAACTCCGTCTGTGGCAAGGCGACGAATACGCATTTGCAGATTTACCACGTCACGGTTTCCAGTTTCTGGATCTTTAATTCGCTTTGCTGAAAGTAACTCAACTTCTGCCTTTTTGCCAAAAGCAGGCTGCACAAATTGACCAGGGCTAATTGCTGAAGTTGTAGCAGTAGCTAGGGATGGTGAGATCGTTACTTGTGGAGAAGTTGTAGCTGTAGGACTTGGCACTTGGGTGGGAATGGTGTTGCTGACTGTATTACTAGCATTCAGTGTTTGCCGCAACGTAAAAACTTCATAAGCTACATAGCCGCTACATCCCAAAGCCAAAGTAGAGAGTAATACAGCTACACCTGATAAAAATGTACTCACACCATTGCCTCGATTTCGTATTTCTGTATGTGCAGGTTGACTTATGTTTCTATTTTGTAGTCCCATAAATTATGTTTGTGCAATCACCCACGTATGAAACATGTGAACATCTTCCCTATACTAGTTAAGTAACTTTACTGAGCAATTTCTCTCTCTCCGGAAAGAAATTTTTGGCAAGGTCAAAATATCTATCTTTGGAATAAGGAAAATCGGTGAGACTTAAGACTTTCAATCAACCACTGGGTGTTTTGTTAATATTTTTGACTAGCCAGATAGGATTTAGTTCTATTGCGAAAGCACAAACCCCAGTTGCACCAACAACCAGTACAAAATCAATTTGCTCTACCCAACTGGGAACAGCTATAGATGCTGTAATTAATCGTTCTTTATTTAGTCGGGTGCGCTGGGGAATTTTGGTACAACCTCTGTCAACGGGGCCAACTCTTTACAGTCGGGATGCTCAGAAATATTTTACTCCCGCTTCTAACATCAAATTGCTGACAACAGCAGCGGCATTACAGCAATTGGGTGCTAATTTTCGGATTCGCACCTCCATTTATCAGGATGGCAATGGTGTTTTACGTGTTGTCGGTAGGGGAGATCCCAGCTTAAGTGATACTCAACTGCAAACATTGGCACAGCAGTTAAAACAGAAAGGTATTACTCAAATTCAGCGATTGATAGCTGATGATAGTTATATTCAAGGTGATATTGTTAACCCCACCTGGCAATGGGAAGATGTGCAGTCAGACTATGGCGCACCAGTCAGTAGCTTTATTTTAAATCAAAATATTTTTAGCTTAAAACTTGTACCGCAGGCTGTAGGTAAACCTTTACAAATTGTATGGACTGATATCAACGAGGCAAGACAGTGGCGAACAATTAATCAATCAGTAACCGTTGCCCAAAATCAACCAAGCTACGTCAATGTTACCCGCGAATTATCAGGAACAGTATTACGAATTCAAGGACAACTGACAACGAATTCTGAACCGTCTTTAATAGATTTACCTGTAGTTGACCCTAATTATTACTTTTTACGGCGCTTCCGTAATGCTTTGGCAGCAGAAAAAATTGCTTTGAGGCAAACATTAGTAGTAAATGGTGGTATTAATCAAGATGAAATAGCATTTGTTGAGTCGCCACCTTTAGCGGAATTATTAGCAGAAACGAATCTAGATAGTAATAATCTTTATGCTGAAGCACTGCTGAGAGCATTAGCTATGAAAAAACTCAGAGTGAAAAATCAAACTAGCGCTGATGTAGGTTTGGAAGTTGTCAAAGCGAGTTTAACTCAATTGGGAGTTGATCCCACAAATTACATTTTAGTGGATGGTTCGGGTTTATCACGTCGTAACTTAGTGACACCAGAAGCTTTTGTACAAACTTTGCGAGGAATAGCAAGAACACCAACAGCATTTATATATCGCGCATCTTTACCAGTGGCGGGTAAAAGTGGAACCTTGAAAAGCCGCTTTCAAGATACATCTGCTGAGGGCATCGTTCAAGCAAAAACAGGTACGTTAACGGGTGTAGTCTCTCTATCTGGATATATGAATGTGCCTAAATATGAGCCTTTAGTTTTTAGTATTATCGTGAATCAATCAGAACAACCTGCAACAGTTATCCGGCAGGCGATTGATGAAATTGTTGTGTTATTAACGCAGTTGCAGCGTTGTTAAGAAGAATTCAGGAGTCAGAATGGGCTACGCCCCGCTGCGCTAAAAGAATTCAGAATACTCTAGAAATAAATTTAGCAGATTTAAACAAGGATGTTGTATTTCGAGGCACTACATGTCTGAAAATACATCTTTGAATTTATTGGTGAAAATAAATTTAATTGCTCTGTCCCTTTTTAAGTTTGTATTCTGACTACTGGGTTCTGAGTTCTTTCTTTAGTTATCAAATTAAACAACAGGTTTAGTAATTCGGAGTCCCATGATTACTAAGTCCCGTTCAACACTGTCAATTTCGGCAACTTTAGGTAAATGTCCCCAAGGTTGAAAACCAAATGTTTCAAAAAGTTTTAAACTGGGTTGATTGTGAGCAAAAATAAAGCAGAGTAGGGTCTTTAAACCCAAATTAGGACTTTCGCTAATTGCTTGTGCTAATAGTTGCCGTCCCAAACCGCACCGATGAAAGCCAGGGGCTATGTAAATACTAATTTCGGCAGTCGCATTATAGGCGGGCCGCCCATAAAAAGATTGAAAACTCAGCCATCCAGCAATTACTCCCTTTACTTCGATTACCCAAAGTGGGCGTTGCGAAGGCGATCGCCCCTTAAACCAAGGAAGGCGACTTTCCACAGATACAGGCTCTAAATCAGCAGTTGCCATGCCACTAGGAATTGCAGCATTATAAATTGCCACAATTGCAGGCAAGTCAGTTTCAGTCGCATGGCGAATAGTCATTGCTACCGTCTTGGAAAAAATCTTGAGAAAATATTCAAAAATAATACAGCGTTACGAAAGCCGTAATACTATCTCACCATAATAGTTTTGGCTCCCGTCGCGTCGCTTGGATAGCAGCCGCAGTTCCTCCGGTTCCTCCACCGACACTAAAACATCATCTGTATAGGTTTGATTAACCATCCCTCAACCTCACTGGAGTTTTGACATATTTTCTCCAGATAGCTTGGGATCATACAAGATAATTTATTTTTTTCGGATATTTCGTTTATGTAGTGTGTATGATTAAGATGGTGAATAAGATTAACAGTGTCAATTGCATTGCTAATGACAAACCCTGGAACACAGTAGTAGACTAATATGATGTTAAAACAGAACATGTCTTTAGATTCTGTAATATCTCCACAGCTAGAAGCTCAATCTATCAAAGAACTGGAGCGCATACTGAGCGTTAAAGATTTTCAGGCGAAATTGGTAGGAGCTAACGGAGAAAAAATTAACATTCCTGAGCCGATTTATCAAGTGCTGCTTCAAGTTGTCCACGCAATGGCATCAGGTAAGGCTATATCTATAATTCCTCAACAACAGGAATTGACGACCCAACAAGCTGCTGAGTTTCTTAATGTATCACGCCCATACCTGATCAAGTTATTAGAACAAGGTGAAATTCCTCACATTAAGGTGGGTTCACATCGACGGGTTCGTTTTGATGATTTAATGAGTTACAAACAGCAACGGGATGTGAAACGCGATCAACTCTTAAGTGAGCTAACTCAGATGAGTCAAGAAGCAGGATTCTACGAATAGGAGTAATTCAACCAACAAAATGGCTGAACAGCTTGTTCTCTTAGACTCTTGTGTTATGTTCCCCATGTACCTACGTGGCAAAATTCAAGGAAACCTCTCATCGGCGGATATCAAAGCATTCCAAATATTTGAACAAAGCTTAGAATAAGAAATAGAACAAGCTAAAACACAGAAATCTAAAATCTGATAACTTAACGTTGACTGCTAATGTTACATCTAGTATCGTTGAGCGAGAAAAACCAACGTGAAAGCACAGGTATTTAGAGGCGTCAATCAACTGTCTTACGAAGATATCCCAGTTCCAACCCTAGAACCAGATGAAGTGCTGGTACAGGTGCGGGTTGTGGGGTTGTGTCAGTCAGATATTAAAAAAATTCGTTATCCACTGTATGAACCGCCGCGCATTTTTGGACATGAAACTGCCGGCACGATCGCAGCATTAGGCAATGATGTTAAAGGTTGGCAAGTTGGACAACGGGTAGCGGTAATGCACCATATCCCCTGTATGCGTTGCGCCTACTGCCTAAATGATAATTTTTCAATGTGTGATGTCTACAAAAACATCTCCACAACCGCAGGCTTTAACGCTAGTGGTGGCGGTTTTGCCGATTATGTCAAAGTTCCCGGACATATTGTCCAAAACGGCGGACTGATTCCCATCCCAGATAATATCAGTTTTGAAGAAGCGAGTTTTGTAGAACCGACTAACTGCTGCTTGAAAGCTGTGAAAAAAGCTCAGATTGCCCCAGGACAAATTGTCTTAGTTACTGGTGCTGGACCAATTGGGTTAATGTTCATTATGTTGGTGAAGTATTTCGGAGCAAAAGCGATCGCTACCGATTTATTGCCCTCTAGAATTGAAAAAGCCTTAAGTGTCGGTGCAGAAGCGGCTTTTGATGCTCGCGATCCCGATTTAACAGTAAAAATCCATGCCCTAACTGGTGGACTGGGTGTTGATATTACTCTGCTGGCTGTTCCTAGCGAAAAAGCTTTCTTTCAGGCACTTGATAGTACCCGCAAAGGTGGGAAAATATTATTTTTCGCCGAATTCCCCGATGAGGTGGAAATCCCCATCAACCCTAATATCCTCTACCGTCGAGAAATTGACTTGATAGGAAGTTATAGCTCATCTTACCGGCTTCAGAGTCTATCAGCCGATATTGTATTTAATCAGCGAATTGATGTGCAAGCGTTGATTAGCGATCGCTATCCATTAAAAGATTTATCAGCAGCTGTCGAAGTTGCGATCGCACCCACACCGGATACTTATAAAATCTTAATTTATCCGTAAAAGGATATGAGGGGGATCTCTTCAATTTTGAATTTTGAATTGTGATCTCCCCATGCTCCCTCATCTCCTTCCTAGCCTCAAAATAAATGCTTATTACCCTAGTTGCAGTTGCCCTACTAGCCTTCTACGTCGCCTGGAATCTCGGAGCAAATGATGTTGCTAACGCGATGGGAACGTCTGTAGGTTCCAAAGCTGTTACCCTCAAACAAGCGATAATAATTGCTGGGATATTAGAGTTTACGGGTGCTGTATTGTTTGGACATGGGGTAACGGAAACTCTTGCAACGAAAATTGCCAATCCCGCTTTATTCGCAGCTACACCCCAAGTATTAGTAACTGGGATGGTAACAGTGCTAATTTCTTGTGGTGTGTGGTTGCAAATTGCCACATCACGCGGTTTACCTGTATCCTCTTCTCATGCGGTTGTTGGTGCGATCGCTGGATTTAGTTGGGTAGCTTTAGGAGTAGGTGCAATTGATTGGTCATCAATTGGCTTGATTACTATTGGCTGGGTTTTAACGCCATTAATTAGTGGTGCGATCGCGGCTCTATTCTACAGTCAAATAAAGCACTGGATTTTAGACCAACCCAATCAAGTAGCGCAGTTACAAGAATGGATTCCTTGGTTGAGTACTGCGCTGCTGGGAATATTCGGCGTGATTGTATTACCATCACTAACTCAACCGCTAACCAATTTTTTAATTGAGCTTGGTTTCAACATCCCTACTTACGACATCCCACTGTTAACGGGTGCAATAGCAGCAGTTGGACTGACAATTATTAGTTGGCGACAATTAGGGAAGATGGGAGATAACAAAGAACTACTCCCCACTCCCTACTCCCCACTCTCCACTCCCGTAGAAAGATTATTCGCCCGATTCCAACTACTAAGTGCTTGCTTTGTCGCCTTTGCTCATGGCTCTAATGATGTTGGAAATGCGATCGCTCCTTTAGCTGCGATCGTTTATATCAATCGCACTGGTAGCGTACCTACAGATGGGATCACTATCCCCCTTTGGATTTTAATCCTTGGTGGTGTTGGCATTGTTGGTGGTTTAGCTGTCTGGGGTAAAAAAGTCATCGCTACTATTGGCGAAAACATTATTGCCTTGCAACCTAGTAGTGGATTTTGTGCCGAACTTGCTACTGCTACCACTATTCTCATCGCTTCCCGACTAGGTTTACCAGCCTCCACCTCCCACGCTCTCGTCGGCGGCGTAGTTGGTATTGGACTAGTACAAAATATCAAGTCGATTAAGTTCAAAACACTACAAGGCATTGCCGCCGCATGGCTAATTACAATCCCCGTAAGTGCTATCCTTAGCGCTGCTATCTTTAGCATCGCCCGGATTTTATTTCTCTAAGAATTATTAATATTTCCCTAACTTTTTCCTCTACTGCATCTACTCAAAGTAGAACCTAGTACCGCAAGGACGTTCGGCGAAGCTCAGTCGAGCCGCGGAAGTTAAAAATCAAAAGTCGAAAGAATTGTATTCCGAGCTTCTTGCGCCATTTGAAATGGTATGTTTATTTCCGCACCCAATACTTTTCGGTTAAGCATTTTTAACTCGGAATCGGGTTTGGGGTAAAG